>VGWG01000048.1 GCA_016873675.1 Lentisphaerota bacterium
AGATGAAGCTCTTCTGCACCGAACGATCCGGGCGCAGTTCCTCAAGATCACGGTCGTGGAAAAGCTCCAGGAACTCGCGCACCGCCGTCGCCTTGGGCGGCCGGTACCCCAGGCCCCGCTCCAGGCATGCGTCGCCGTTCAGCAGCCGCACGTCCTCGGGGCAGTCCCCGCCCACCGTCTGTAGCAGCACCAGCGCCTCGCACATCTGCGCTTCCGTGTACCCCCGGCGGCGTTTGCGCAGGCCCAGGTGGGCGTCGATCCAGTCCGGCAACCCCAGCGAGCGGAAGGCCCGCGAAGTCGCCAGCAGCCCCGCGTGCGGACTCGTCGCTTCCCGGAGCGGTCGCTTGTCCAGAACGAAGGGCGTCTTGTGCATCAACGGAAGACGGGTAGCCATGGAAGTGCAGTATAGAAAACCTATAGCCCATTAGCAAGCCTTTTCATCTCTCATTTAACAAGTTGCGTGCATTTGCCCTGCCTTAGGCGAGGATTAGGGTGGGGGAAGTCATGTTGACAAATTGCATGCGAAACATTACATTCGTATGCGTGTTGTCAATTGAGGTTTTAAGGACATGTCTGACAGTCTCGACAGGCTGGTTGCTGGCGGCCGCATGATGGCGGCTTCCGCGGCGCGTGCGCACGGGGTGTCGCCGCAAACGATAGCCAACCGTGTCCGCCGGGGAACGCTGAAGCAGATTTCGCGGGGGCTTTATGTGTCACCCGAGTTCCGGCCCGGCGCATGGTACGATTTCCAGGTGCTTGCGCTCCGGTGTCCGGATGCCGTCGTTTGCCTATATTCCGCTCTTCGCATCCACAATCTGACGACGCAGCTTCCGGGAGAAATCAGTTTTGCCCTGCCGCAGGGGCGCAGAGCTCCGGCGCTTCACGACTTCAGGACGCGCGTGTTTTTCATGGCGCAGGGATACTATGCTTACGGGATCGAGGAGAAGAATCTAGACGGCGTGCTCGTGAAGGTGTATTCCCCGGCCAAGACGGTTGCCGACTGTTTCAAATATAGGAACAAGATAGGGATCGATGTCGCGATCGAGTCGCTTCGGGAATGCCTGCGCGGGAAGGCGGCCAGCATCGATGACATCATGCGCGCGGCGCGCGCGGTGCGGGTGGAAAAAGTGATCCTCCCCTATCTTGAAGGGATCACGACATGAGCGATGACAAAAGCGCAAGCCTCGCCGATTCGGTCAAGGCGCGGCTGAAAAACAAGGCGGACAGCTTGTCGGTCTTGTATAACTTGATTTTGACCAGATACGGCATCGAACGGTTCCTGTACAAGATTTCCGTCAGCGAATGGAAGGATACGTTCATCCTCAAGGGCGGAATGTTGTTTGTCCTTTGGACAGATGGGATCGGATACCGCCCCACGATGGACTCCGATTTCTTGTGGCGCGGCGACGCATCGAAGGACGAATTGATACGCGTTTTCAAAGCGATCTGCGACGCTCCCACGGATCTTGCGGGCGGCTTGCGCTTCGACAGCGGGACAGTGGCGGGTGCGGAAATACGCAAGCGGACCGACTATGGCGGCACGCGGATCACCTTGACCGCATTTCTCGGCAATTCGCGGATACCCCTGCAATTCGACATTGGTGTCGGCGATGCAGTGACTCCCCCCGCGGTGCTGTCCGAATTTCCCACCTTGTTGGGGTTGCCGCCTCCCCGTTTGAAAACCTATCCGATCCCGACCGTCATCGCCGAGAAGATTGAAACGATGGTGGTGAACGGGATGGCCAACAGCCGGATGAAGGATTTTTATGACCTTCATGTGCTGACGACACGGTTCCCGCAAAATACGAGTACGGTCTGTGAGGCGATGCGGAACACCTTCGCGCGTCGCGGGACGCGACTTCCCACCGGCGAAGAGGAATGTTTTTCGATCGCGTTTCAAACCAGCCCGCAGAAGCAGATTCAATGGGCCGCGTTTTTGCGGAAAAACAGGCTGACCGACGCTCCCGCATTGTTTCGGGATGTGGCCGAACCTGTCGGAAAGTACGTCCTTTCTTTGCGCCTGAATTCTGAGTCAAGCCCCCAAAACCCTTAACCACTCCTCGCCGCCATGCTCCCGACACTCGTAGACCGACAGCTTACGCAGGGGCTCAAGAGCCATCTGGAGAGCCAGTTCCCGCTGGCGACGCCGCACTTTGCCGGACTCTGGGACGCCTTTTTCAGCTCCGCCGAACCCGTCGTCAAGGGGCCGTACCTCCAGTTGCATCTGCCGTTTCGCAAGGCCGACCCCGCAGCACGCAGGCGTTTCGCGCCGGTTCTGGCGGATATCGGCTTCACGCCATATCTGCACCAGCAGCGCGCCTTCGACCGCCTCTGCGGCGCGGCGCCCCGTTCCACGATCATCGCGACGGGCACGGGCTCCGGCAAGACCGAGTGCTTCCTGCTGCCGGTGCTCGAACACTGCGCGGCGCACAAGCACGACCGCGGCATCCGCGCGATCTTCATCTACCCCATGAACGCGCTGGCCACGGACCAGGCCGAACGCATCGCCAAGGCAGTACACAAGCATCGCGGACTGGACGGCTTACGGGTCGGCCTCTACATCGGCGAGGATAGCGGCGAGGGATGGAAGTCAAACAAGCGTGAAAAGGAGATGGGGGCCGAGACCGTTATCACCGACCGCGCCGCGCTGCGCGAGCATCCGCCGCAGATCCTGCTGACCAACTACAAGATGCTCGACTACCTGCTGATCCGGCCCGAGGACGCCCCGCTGTGGCAGGACAACACGCAGGGCGAGCTGCGCTACTGCGTGGCGGACGAGCTGCACACCTACGACGGGGCGCAGGCGGCCGACCTCGCCTGCCTGCTGCGGCGCTTGAAGGACCGGATGCGGCTGGAGACGGGGCGCCTCTGCTGCGTCGGCACCTCCGCCACGCTGGGCGGGGGCGATTCCGCGCAGGAAATTCTGGACTATGCCGCCACCGTGTTCGGCGAGGCCTTTGACCCGGACGCGCTCATCGGCGAGGACCGGCTGACCCCGGCCGAGTTTCTGCCGCCGCCGGGCGACACGCGGGCGCCGCTCGCGACGGTCGAGGACTACCTGCCGATGGCGGAAGACAACGAGGAGGAGTATCTGCGCCGCCAGCTCGGGCTCTGGGGGTTCGCGGTCGGGGGTGCGGACCTCGCGCGCTTTCGATCCCTGCGCGACGGTAAGACCGCCAGGGACCAGCAGCATGTGGATGAGCTGGCCAGGCGGCTGCTGGGTGACCCGTTCGCGGCGGCGCTGGTGCGGCGCTGCGCGGGGCATGTGCCGCTGCTCGGCACGGTCGCCGCCGCGATGGCGCGGAACCTCTTCGACGACGAGGCGGCCGGCCATGTCGCGCAAACCGAGGCCGCGATCCGCAGCCTCGCGGCGCTCCTTTCGCGCATCCGCCAGGTCTGCGACCGCGCGTACGACTATCCGGACGTGCGCATCCAGTACTGGACCCGCGAGATGTCGCGCATGGTCGCCTCCATCCGGCCCGGCGCCGCGGAACTGGCCTTTGCGGACGACCTGACGGACATCCCCAACCTGTCGCGGGCCGGGGCCGGGGAGGCGGGCGGCGAGACCCTTTACCTGCCGCTGGCGAACTGCCGCACCTGCGGATGTTCGGGCTGGATCAGCGTCTATGCGGCCAAGGACAGGAAGCTGATCAGCGTGCTGGACGATATCTACCGCCACTTCTTCGCGAAGGGCTCGGAGGCGGTCCGCTTTGTGGTGCCACTGGCGGAGGGCGAGACGCCGGGACACCTCAACGGCGAGATCCGGCGCCTCTGCTGCGCCTGCCGGGCGCTGGCGGGCGAAGGGGAGGCGGCGTGTCCCGAGTGCGGTTCGAGCGCCTTGCTGCGGGTGGCCGTACAGCAACCGAAAATGGAGACCCACACGCGTCAGGCGGACGGACAACCGTACGCCTTCGGGCGGCGGATCTGTCCGGTGTGCGGGGCCGACGACGGCGGCATCATGCTGGTGGGCATGCGGACGGCCACGTTGTGCAGCCACATGATCGCCACATTGAACGGATCGGTGTACAACCGAGACAAGAAGATCATCGCCTTCAACGACAACGTGCAGGACGCCTCGCACCGCGCCTCTTACTTCGGCGGGCGCACCTGGTCATCCACCTTCCGCACCCAACTCGCCCACACGATCCACGAGAACGCGCTGCCGGACGTGCCGCTGCCGGACCTCCTGGCGCGATTCGGCGACGACCTGCACGCCCGTTATCCCGATCCGGGTGCGCGGCTGGCGACCTTCATCCCGCAGGACTGCAAGTGGTGGCACGGCTGGCACGAGCTGGAGGAGCGCGGCGCGGCGCCCTCGGCGCAGACGCTCCACTGGCTGGAGTTGCGGCTGCGCTGGGAAGTCTGCATGGAGTTCGGGTTCAAGTCGAACATCGGCCGGACGCTGGAGAAGACGGGCGTGGCGGCGGCCTATGTGAAGCTGCCCGAGCGCACGGATGCCCGCTGGGAGGCGGTGCTGACGCCCTTGCGAAACAACTTCGAGGCTTTGCGCCACCTGACGGCGCCGAGGTTGCGCGCGTGCGTGGCGGCCTTGGCTGACCTGATGCTGCGGCGCGGTGCGGTGCTGGATGCCGACGTTGTGCCATCCATCCTCCGGGTCGCCGATCTGGGCGTCGTGCGCTGGCAGACGCCGCTGAAGTGGGCGCTCCAGGGGATGTCGCGGGGCGGCATGCACCCCGTCTTCCCGGGCAGGGCAACGGCGGGCGGGACGCCGCGGCTGGCTTTGGCGCTGACGCCGGGCGGGGAGACGCATGCGCTGTTCGAGTCGCACACGGGGTGCGGCGAGACCGCGGCGCTGGAGGCGCTCCTGAACGGGCTCGCCGCGGCAGGCATCCTGGAGAAGGTGACGGCGGGGCCACAGGCCAAGGCGGCCATGGAGTATTGGGTGCTGCCGCAGGAGCGGGTCGTGATCAGCAGCAACCTGGCGGCGATGCGCTGCCCGGTCTGCGGGCGGCTGCGGCACGTGCCGCGGGCCTTGCTCGACGCGGCGGACGGGCGCGTGGCCTGCCGCGGACCCGGGTGCCGCGGCGTGTTGGCCCCGGCGGTGGTTCCGCCGCATCACTACCGGCAGCACTACATCGGCGGGGACGTGTTCCGGCTGGTCGCGGTGGAACACACGGGGCTGCTCAAGCGCGACGAGCGCACGGAGATCGAGAAGCGGTTCAAGAGCAAGGAGCCGGCGGCATGGCACCCCAATCTGCTCTCGGCGACGCCGACGCTGGAGATGGGTATCGACATTGGCGACCTCTCCACCGTGCTCCTGTGCTCGGTGCCGCCCACCCAGTCCTCCTATGTGCAGCGGATCGGGCGGTCGGGCCGCAAGACGGGCAGCGCCGTCAATGTGACGGTGGCGAACGCGCGTCCGCACGACCTCTACTTCTTCCAGACGCCCGGGGAGATGATGGCGGGAGGGGTTCGGGCGCCCGGCGTGTACCTGGATGCGGTCTCCGTCCTGCAGCGCCAGTACCTCGGATTCGCGCTCGGAGCGTGGATCGCGCAGGAGAAGCAGGCGGCCTTTCCCCGCGATATCGGCGCCATGCTCAAGGCGCTGGGCGCCCAAACGGCGGTCTTCCCCACCACGTTCCTGGCATGGTACGCCACGCGGCGCGGCGGTCTGGCCGTACGGTTCGTCGCCGCGCTGGGCGCCCACGCCTCCCCCGTGACGGCGGACGCGCTCCGGGCGTATGCGGGCGGAGCGGAGGCGGGCGGTCTGGACAACGCCCTGCGCAACGAGGTTGCGGCGCTGCGCGTGGTGCTGAAGGGCTATGAGGACAAGGCCCAGGGGATCACGGCGCAGTTGAAGGCGGTCAAGGCCGACGTAGGCCTCACCGAGGAGGCGCGGCAGGAGCAGTGCGAGGCGCTGGAGAAGGAGCGCGGCGCGTTCCGGACGCTGCTGCGGAAACTGCGGGGCGAGAGCGTCTGGGGCTGGCTGTGCGACATGGCCGCGCTGCTGCCGAACTACGCCTTCCCCGAAGAAGGGGTCGGCCTGCAGACGATCCTTTACCGCGAGACCGCGGGAACGGGAGGTGGAAGATCGGCCGCCAAAGTCGAGTACGAGATCAAGCGGCCTGCCTCCACCGCCCTGCGCGAACTGGCGCCCGGCATGGAGTTCTATGCCTACGGCCACCACGTCCCCATCGGTGCGGTGGACCTTGCGCAGACCGATGCCCCCCTGCCTTGGCGGTTCTGTCCGGCCTGCGACGCCATGGTGCCCGATGGTCCCAGCCTGCCGCCGCTGTGCCCGCAATGCCAGGCTGACTGGAGCGATGTCGGTCAGGTCCGCATTTTGCTGAGGCCCAAACAGTTCATTACGGTGGACAGCGAGCGCAACGCGCTAACCGACGACGCCAGCGACCAGCGCCAGCCCAAGTGGTTCGACTGCAAAGTCTTCTTCGAGCGCCGCAGCGTCGTGACCGCCTCGTTTCACAGCCCGGCCGAAGCGGAGATCCCCTTCGGTTACGAATATATTGAACATCTGATGATGCGGGAGGTCAATTTTGGCGAGTCAACGCCGAATGGAGATCCCGCGGTCAACGTCAATGGGGAAGCGGTCCGGGGTAGGGGGTTTGACATCTGCCCCTCGTGCGGCCGCACGAAACTGAACGACGACACAACCCACGCCCCCTGGTGCCTGGCGGCGAAAAAAGACGAGGGTCCCGCTCCGTTCGTCAATCACCAGCTCTACCGGGAATACAACACCGAGGCGCTGCGCCTGTTCATCCCCGTGCTGCTGACCGGCGACCAGCAGGTGGAATCCCTGATGGCCGCCATCAAACTGGGACTGGAGCGCCAGTTCCACGGCAAGGTTGACCACCTTCAGATCACGATTCAGACGCTGCCCATTCCGGGGAGCACGCTGCGCCAGCATTTCCTGGTGCTGTACGACAGCGTGCCGGGAGGAACCGGGTACCTGCGCCAGTTTGTGCAAGGCGACGGGCGCCTGCTCTTCGACGTGCTTGACCAGGCGCGCGCGGTGCTCCAGACATGCGCCTGCGGCAACGACGCGGAGAAGGACGGCTGCTATCGCTGCCTCTACCGTTACCAGAACCAGTCCCGGCGTCACAAGATCTCGCGGCGGAGCGCCCTGGCGATCCTGGACCAGTTGACCCGGCTGCGGGGCGGGATGGTCTTCGAGCAACGCGAACTGTCGGTGACCGACTACTTGGCGGGCCTTCTGGAGAGCGAACTCGAACGGGCGTTCGTGCAGCAGCTCGATGCGCGCGTCCGGGAGATGCGGGGGACGTGCGAGCCGACGGTGGTGCCGGGATTGACGAAGGGGCTGATGCTGCGCATACCCAAGGCGGGGGCGGCGGGGGACCGCGTGTGGGCCTGCGTGTTCCAGGAAGAGCTGGGCCGGGAGAAGGGGGTATTGCGCGCCTGCCGGCCCGACGCCGTCCTCTATCCGCAGGACACCGAGGCGATGGCGGCCCGGCCGGTCGCCGTTTTCCTGGACGGCTGGGAATACCACAAGGAGATTGTCGCGGAGGATCTGCGCAAGCGGATCGCGCTGATGGATGCCGGGTACCGCGTCTGGTCGCTCGCCTGGTCGGACGTGGATCCGGCCTCCACTGTGGAGACGCCCGGGTGGATGCGGAGCCTCGCGGCGCCGGGCGGGGCCGATGGCGAAACGCGCCGCAAGCTGTTTGCCCACTATAAGAGCCTGACGCCGCTGCGCAACCCGGACAAGCCGCAGGAGGAGCCGCACCACTTCTGGGACGAGTGGCTGACGATGGATCGCGGGCTGGAGCGGCTTCTGACGTACCTGCGGGTGGCGGATGATGCGCTCTTCGTGGCGCACGCGCAGTGCGAGGCCTGCTGCCTGGGCAAGTACGTCGCGTCGGCGAGCAGCGAGCGGCCGGAGCTGCCCGGTGGCCAGGAGACGTTTCTGGCGGCCGTGCCGGCGGGGGCGCCGCTGGCACGGCTCACGGCCGGGCGGAACGCGGTGGCTGTCTATGTCTGGCCCGACGCGAGTGAGGCGTCGCGGGTGGCGATGCGCGTCTGCTGCCGCTTTGACGACACGCCGCCGAATGACGCGCAGAGCGATTGGAAGGCGTTTTTCGCCCTTGTGACCGTGTTCCAGTTCCTGCCGTCTGCCGTCGGGTTATTCTTCAGCACGGCCATGCGGGAAGACACCTTCTGGGCCGAGCGCGCCCGCGCCAAGCTGCTGGACGGGCAGGGGGCCTGGGAATTGCTGTTGTCCAACTTCCCGGAGGATGACGACCCGTGCCGGGCGCTGGTCGCCGCGCTGCAGGCTGCAGGCGTCGGCGAGGTGCCGGCCGCGTTCGAGGACATCGTCCGCGAGAGCGACGGGGAGGTTATCGGGTTCGGCCAGTTGGTCTGGATGCGCAGCAAGGCCGCGTGGCTCGATGCGGCGACGTCAGGCGCGCAGGCGATGCGGGCGGAAGGCTGGCTGGTGGGGGTGGCGGGAGAAGATGGACAGGGTGAGTTCGCGCAGCGGGTGTTGGAGCGGAACAAGGTTTCAGGAGAGAGGTGATCCATGGGCGCTTTTGCCATCGACAAGAAGTTCTTCGACAGCGTCAACAAGCTGGGCCGCGAGGCGGGGAGGCTGATCGACTCCTTCATCGTGAAGTTCATGCGCGAGGGCGTGAATGGAGGGATGGAGTTCGAGAAGGTCAACGGCAGCTACAAGCGGCTGCTGCGCACCGTGCGCGTGAACGACAAATACCGGGTGGTGCTGGTGCTCGACGACAAAGGCAACGCGGTGTTGCTGCACGCCGGCGAACACGAGGACGCCTACCGCTGGGCGACGCGCCGCGGGTGCGAGGTCAACGCGCGCACGGGCGAGCTGCAGGTATTCACTGTAGAGCTGAAGGAGGCCGCGCCCAAGGTGTCGGCCGGGCGGCGGGCGGCCGCCGCGGCGCGCCTGTTCGAGACCAGGCCGACCGACCAGGAACTGCTGGATCTCGGCGTGCCGGAGGGGCTGCTCGGGCAAGTCCGGCAGATTGTTGACGAGGACGACCTGCTGGGACGTGAAGAGAGCTTCCCCCAGGGGGTGTTCGACATCCTGCTGCAGGTCGCGGACGGCAAGCCGGTCGGCGAGCTTCTGGCGGTGCTTCGTGCGGAGCAGGCGGAGAAAAAGCCGGCGGGCGACAACGTGGCCGACGCCATCGAGTCCAATCTGGCCTCGCAGGGCCAGTTCGTCTTCGTCTCCACCGAAGAGGAACTCAATGCCGTGCGCAACGCGACGCTGGCCAAGTGGCGGGTTTACCTGCACGCCTCGCAGCGCAAGATCGTCCAAAAACGGGCCAACGGCCCCATCAAGGTGCTCGGCGGCGCGGGAACCGGCAAGACGGTGGTGGCGATGCATCGGGCGAAGCACCTGCTCGAAAACGTGTTTACCGGCGGCGGGCGGCTGCTTTTCACGACCTTCACGAAGAATCTCTGCGCCGACATCCGCAAACTGCTGGCCACCATCTGCTCCGAGGCTACGATGGCGCGGATCGACGTGGTGAACCTCGACCAGTGGGCGCTCGGCTACCTGCGGAAGCAAGGCATCGCGGTCAACCCCATCCTGGCGGGCGACAAGCGGCGCGAGCTGATGGTCAAGGCCCTGGGCCGGTCGGCGTATGACGGGCCGCAGGACGTGTCGTTCTTCCTGCACGAATGGGAGCAGATCGTGCTGGCCTATCAACTCGCCTCAGAGGGGGAGTATCTTCGGGTGCCGCGTATCGGCCAGGGGACGCGGGTGCCGGGAAAAGACCGCAAAGCCATCTGGAGCGTCTTCGAGCAGTACCGCGCCATTCTGCGAACGAATAACATGATGGAGCCCGACGAGATCATGGACTGTGCCGCGCAACTGATCGCGAAGGAGGGCGGTGCGAGGAGCTACGCGGCGGTGATCGTGGATGAGACCCAGGATTTCAGCATGCCGGCGCTGCGGCTGGTGTGCGCGCTGTCGGGGAACCGCTACGACGCCAGCCTCCCGAACTCGCTGATGCTGGTGGGCGACGCCCATCAGCGCATCTACGGGCGGCGGGCCGTCTTGAACAAGTGCGGGATCAATGTGCGCGGCCGTTCGGCGAAGCTTTACCTCAACTACCGCTCGACGGAGCATATCCGGCGACTGGCGGTGGCTCTGCTGGAAGGGGTGTCGGTGGACGATCTCGACGGTGAGAGCGATAACAACAAGGGGTATCATTCGCTCGTGGTCGGGACCAAACCGGAGATGGTGCGTTTCGACGGCTTTGAACAGGAAATGGACGCGGTCGCCAAGAAGCTCAAGGAGTGGGCGACCGAAGACAAGCGCCCCCTTTGCGACTATGCGATCCTCTGCCGAACCAAGGAAGAGGTGTTCGCAGTCGGCAAGGCGCTCAAACGGCGCGAGATCGAGAGTCTGGAGATCAAGACCGAAGAGGACGACGGTATCCAGAAGGACGCGGTGAGCATTGCGACGATGCACCGCGCCAAGGGACTGGAGTTCGTCGGCGTCATTCTGCCCCGGCTGAACAGAGGCGTCTGGCCGCTCAAACCGGCCGGCTTCGAGGGCCTGGATCAGGTCTCGCAGCGGGCGCACCTCGCCGGCGAGCTCTCCCTGCTCTACGTCGCCCTCACCCGCGCCATGAAGCACGTGTGGCTATCGGGCGTAGGCGAGGTGCCGGATGAACTCACATCATGCCTATGAAGCTCACACCATCTTGGATGGGCACAGGGTCCCTCATCCCAGCGCAGGAGTCAACAGACAATATCTGTTCCAGCCGCTTTGAGTTCCAAAGGGGCAGCCATGAAACTCTAATCAAACGTGGAGGTTTGTCTTATGACCGCAAATGCGCAACGTAGGTTCATCCTTGACGAGTTCTTCACCCTGACCCTTGCCGGCACGGTGCAGCGGTCGGGGCTGTACAAGGAAGGAACCACGGAGAAGGATCGTAAGCCGTTCCAGGATTCGCTGCGGAAGCTGCTGGAGGAGATGGCCGGTGAATATGAACACAGCGTGGCGGAAGAGGTGCATGTCGCCAACGTCAAGCGGCTCGCCGATGAACTGTCAGCCAAACATGAGGACGTTCTCGCCGACGGCGGCATGCGCATCGGCCATGCGCAGAAGGCGCTCAACCTCTATCTCAAGTACCGCTGGTGCCTGGGCGAGATTCCCGCGCCGCCGCACTGCCCGCTCGACTCTATCGTGCTCGGCCAGGTGCCCGGGTGCGAGACCGTGCGCTGGACGCGGATGAAGACGATAGACGAGTACCGTGACGCCATCGCAAAGGTCCGGCTCGCCGCCGGCGAACAGTCGCTCGCCCAGTGGGAGCTGGAGAACTACGGAAAGCGATAGGTCAAGAAACGAGAGTCCTAACGATGATGCACACGCAGACCGGAGGTGGATATGGCACTGCTCGCTGAAGAGGTCGTCCAGGAATGGATCAATCGGCAGGGTTTCTTCACGATTCGCGGCATCAAGATCGGGGTCCACGAGATCGACATTCTGGCATTCAAGCCAAGCCCGGATGGTAACCACGTTTGCAGGCAGATCGAGGTCCAGGTGTCCACCAACCCGATCGCCTACGTCAGCAAAGTGCCCAAATCGGTGCAGAAGAAGCGCGGCATCGGCCCGGACAACGCAAAGGAGCGGAAGACGGCGGAGCTGAAGCAAGGCATCCGGGAATGGATCCAGAAAAAGTTCGACCATCCGAAGAAGGTCGCCCTGCGTAAGCGTCTCTATCCCGGAGAGTGGTCGCGGGAGCTTGTCGTCAACGCCGTCAAGCATCCGGAAGAGCTCGACCTGTTCAGAAAGGCCGGGGTCAACATCATCCAGTTCACGGATGTTCTGCGCCAGGTGCAGAAGCGGTCTCATGTGATCGAGGCCGCGGCAGGGAATCACCTTTTGACGTTAATGTTGCTTGGGAAGGACCAGGCTGAATAAGACCCCACAAATGAACTTGTTCGCATCGCTTGAACATGGCATCATTGCCGTCAAATGGAATCGGGGCTGATCGGGCCAAACAACGCGGGTCGCCGGCGGGTGTGGGCGGGCTGGCGTTGATGCCGAGGGCGGTGGCGTGCCGGACATCCCGCCCGCTCTCTTGTGGCGCGGCGCCATGGCGCCAGCCTGACGGATACGGATGCGATATGGATGATGTGACGACAGCGACGCCTGATTCGGCCGCAGCCCCTTCCCCGGCCCTTTTCCATGCCCTGCAGCAGGCGCGCAATGAGTTACTGGACCTCTCCCTACGCAACCGCGCCCTCTCCCTCCGCCCGCAATCGAAATCGGCCAAACTCATCCACATCGTCACTGAGCATTCGGCCCAGGTGTACGAGCGCCTCGTTGAGAAGTCCCGTGCATTTGCCTTCCTTCCGGCCGACGACCAAGCCACTGACGCGCCTGCCGATCCCGGCGCCGTGGATGATGAGGCCGCCGCCGCGGCGCTTGAGAAGGTCCGGTCGGACAACTGGCTCCAGACCACGCTGACCGCTGACGCCCTGGCCAAGCGCCTGACGGCCATGGAGCGCGACGCACGTACGGCCGTCGAGGAGCAGGGATCCAACCTGCTGTTCCTCTCCCTGGGGCAATTGGTGTGGTACGAGGACAACAATTCCGATGTCGCCCTCCACGCGCCCCTGGTGTTTGTCCCCGTGCAGATCATCCGCGACCGTCGGGCGTCGGAGTCCCAGCGCTTCCGCCTGGCCGTGATCGAGGGCGAGGAGGTGTTTGGCAACGTCTCCCTGATCGCCCGCCTGAAACAGTCCTTCGACATCGACCTCCCCGCCCCTGACACGGAAGCGGATGACTTCGCGATCGCGGACTATTTGCAAGCGGTTGCCGGCCGGGTCGCGGGTCTGGCGCGGTGGCGGGTTTTGCCCGACGCTCTGGCGCTGGGCTTCTTCTCGTTCCAGAAATACCTGATGTACCTCGACCTGAGGCACGACCGATGGCCCGAGGAGAAGGCTCTTGGCAAGCACCCCATCTTCGCCGGACTCCTGATGGACGGCTTGCCCGTCACCGAGCCACCGTTCGCAGACGACGTTCCGATAGACGACCTGGTCCCTCCCGAGAAGCTCGACCACGTGGTGGACGCCGACTCCTCGCAGACCCTTGCGGTGGAGAAGGTGCGCCGCGGCATGAACCTGGTCATTCAAGGCCCCCCCGGCACCGGGAAGAGCCAGACCATCACCAATCTCATCGCCACGGCGGTCCTGGACGGCAAGCGTGTCTTGTTCGTGGCGGAAAAGATGGCGGCGTTAGACGTGGTGAAGCGCCGCCTTGAGCACGAGGGGCTGGACTCGATCTGCCTAGAGCTGCATGGCGCGGGCCAGAGCAGCGCCCGCATGTTGGCGTCGGTCATGAACGCCTGGGGACTGGGGCCGCCGGTCATGCCGGGGGAGGCCCAGGCGGTGCCCGATTTCACGCGCAAGCGCGACACCCTCAATGCGTTGCCGCAGGCGCTCCACGCCCCGCTCTCCCCCTCCGGCCTCACGCCGTTCCAGATCATCGGCCATCTGTGCCTGTTGCAGGACGAGGGGGTCGAAGTGCCTCTGGAGGGCGTCGAGGCGTGGTCGCCGGAGGATCGTGATGAGCGTTTGCAGGAGGCGGTCGCCTTCGAGGAAGCGCTCGATCTCGTTGGCCCGCCGGGGGAATCCCTCTGGCGGGGCGTCTCCGCGGACAATGTCCTCAGCATCGACCTGGAGCCGATGGCCCGGACAGTCATGGCGGCGCTGGCGGCTCTCGCGACGTTGCGGGAGAGCGCGGCGACGCTGGCGGCGTCCATTTCGCAGCGCACGGCCGACAGCATCGAGCACCTTGCCGACCAGATCGTCATCGGGCAGCACCTGGCGGCCGCTCCCGAGGCCATCGACCGTGCCGCGATCTCCGATCCGGCTTGGGAGAGCGGGCGCGTGGATCTTGCCGAGTGGGTTGGTTGCGGCCGGCGGCTCTCGGACGCGCTGGTCGTGGCTGCGGGCAAAGTCACGCCGGCCGCTTTTGACCGGGACTGGCAGGGGGAGCGCGCGTCGCTTGGCGCCTGTGCGGGGTCGCCCCTCAAATTCTTCAACGCCTCCTATCGCCATGCGCGCAGGGAGCTTGCAGGTGTTCTCGCGGGTTACAGGCCCAGGAACGATGCCGAGCGCCTCGCCCTGCTCGACACGCTGCTGACCGCACGAGCGGCGCGTGAGACCCTTGCCCGCCTGCAGGAGACGGCCAAGCGGGCTTTCGGAACCCTCTGGTGCGGCGAGCGGACCGACTGGGGTGCGGTGCGCGCCGTGCTGGAGTGGGCGGAGGCGTCGGTGCGCGCCGGGCTCGGGCACGATTTCAGGGCGCTGGTGGGGGTGGTCAAGGAGACCCGTGCGATCACGGGTGCGATTGATCGGGTTGCAGCCGCCCGTGACGCCTGGCAGTCTGCGGCCCGGAGCGTGGCCGAGCGCCTCGGGCTCGACTGGGTCGCAGCTTTTTCCCGTCCGCTTGAAGAGACCCCCTTCCCCGTCTTGGAAGAGCGGTTGCAGGGCTGGATCGGGCACCGGGAGACCTTGCCGGACTGGTCCCGCTTCTTGCGTTCGAGCAGGAGGCTGGCCGAACTGGGCATGAGCGCGCTCGCGGACGAAGCCGTGTCGGGAAGGCTCGATCCGGCGCTCGTCGAGACGTCGTTCCTGAAGTCGTTTTACACCGCGCTGATCCGCCAGGCACTGAGGACTCATCCGGTGATCGCCGACTTCAAGGAGGCGGTCCACAACCGCACCGTCGACGAGTTCCGCGGCACCGACAGGCAACGGCTCGATCTGGCCCGCCAACGTGTCCTGACCGCCCATCATGCCGGCCTGCCGAAATCGGGCGAGCGGATTGGTGACATCGGCTTCATCCGGGGGGAAGCGGAGCGGAAGCGCAACCGCAGGAGCATCCGCACGATTTTGAGGCGGGCCGGCGGCCTGGTGCAGAGCATCAAGCCCGTGTTCCTGATGAGCCCCCTCTCCGTCGCCCAGTACCTGGAGCCTGGCGCGGTCGAGTTCGACCTTCTGGTCATTGACGAGGCGAGCCAGGTGAAGCCCGTTGATGCGTTCGGGGCCATCGCCCGCGCCAGACAGATCGTCGTCGTGGGTGACAGCAAACAACTTCCGCCCACGAGTTTCTTCGAGCGGCTCTCATCCGGCGATGACGAGGAGGCCGATCCGGACGCCGAGGCGTGCGCGACGGCCCGACCCGTTGAGAGCAGGACGGCCCCGGCGCAGGCCATGGAGAGTGTCCTCTCCTTGTGCGTCGCGCGCGGCGCCCCCGAGACGTGCCTGCGCTGGCACTACCGCAGCCGCCACCATTCGCTGATCGCCGTCTCGAACCGCGAGTTTTATGAGAACCGGCTTTTCATCATTCCCAGTCCTTTCCAGACGGGAAACGGCGGGATGGGCGTCCGCTTCCATCCGGTCGTCGGCTGCTATGACCGCTCGCGGTCGCGCACCAACCGCGAGGAGGCGCGGGAGGTGGTCAAGGCGATCCGCGCCCATGCGGCTGAACATGGACGGCACTCGCTCGGGGTGGCGACCTTCTCGACGGCCCAGCGTGACGCTATTCTGGACGAACTGGAACTGGCGCTGCGCGACGACCCCGGCCTCGAGGCGTTTGTCAACCGCGCCGATCACGAACCGTTCTTTGTCAAGAACCTGGAGAGCGTCCAAGGCGACGAGCGGGACGTGATCTTCATCTCGGTCGGCTACGGCCGCGACGCGTCTGGGCACATGGCTTCTAACTTTGGCCCGGTCAACGGCGTCCATGGCGCCCGCCGTCTGAATGTGTTGTTCTCCCGCGCCAAATACCGCTGCGAGGTCTTCTCATCCATCACGGACGAGGAGATCACTATCCGCGGCGAGAGTGTGTCGCCCGGTGTGCGCGCCTTGAAGAACTATCTCCGCTTTGCGCGCACGGGCGCATTGGATATGCCGTGTGCTTCCGGTCGGGAAGAGGACTCGCCCTTTGAAACGTCCGTTCTGCGCGCCATCGAGGCGATGGGATATGCCGCCGACACCCAGGTTGGCCAATCCGGCTTCTTCATTGATCTGGCGGTGATTGATCCGCGGCGACCCGGCCGGTACCTGCTGGGCGTTGAGTGTGATGGCGCTACCTATCACGCTTCGCGGTTTGCCCGTGAAAGGGATCGGCTGCGCCAGGGGGTTCTGGAATCCCAGGGGTGGCGTATACACCGCATCTGGAGCACCGACTGGTTCAAACAGCCGGAGCAGGCGAAGGAGAGATTACGGCGCAGGATCGAGGCGTTGCTTGCCGAGGCCGACAGCGATGAAGTCGGCCGGCGCGCCGATGAAGCGTTCGAGCGGGCCGACACGCCCAGCCCACCGGATAACAGGGAGGCTCCCGGCACGTTGGCACCGGACCTCCCTCCGGCGGCTCCGCCGGGTCGGCCCGCCGTTGTCCGAGCCGCCCCCCGTGATGTGGAACATAACGGCATCGGCACGCTCGCGACTCCCTACAAGCAGTCATCGGGTCATGCCGTTTCCAACGCCGTCGGCATGGCCACGCTCAAGGCGGTCATTCTGAGGGTGCTGGAGTGCGAAGCCCCCATGCACCGGGACGAGCTTGACCACCGGTGCCGGGATTTCTTCGGTCTGGCGCGTATCAACAGCGCGTTTGAGCAGCAGATACGGGGCGCGATACGGGAACACGAGCGAGCCGGGGGACTACTGCGCAATGGGGACTTTCTGACGCTGCCGAAGAGGCAGGCCATTCCCCGTAATCGCTCGGCCGTGACGTCGGCCGCCCTGCGCAAACCCACGATGATCGCTCCGGAGGAGTATGACGCCTCAGTGAGGACGCTGCTGCGGCACTGCCACGGCGCCAGTTCGGACGATGTCGCAGTTGGCGTCTCACGCTTGTTGGGCTTCAAGGCCACCAGTCCGCAGATCCGTGAACACGTCATGAAGAGCCTGGCGCGACTCGTCAGCGGCGGCGAGGTGAAAGCCGACGCGGACGGCGTCATGCGGATACCGGAGGGTACGTCAACGTAAGGCGGAAAATACCATGAATAGCTTGGACGTTCGCAAAGCCCTGATTGAAACCCTGCGCCTGGATCTGGTGGGGCCGGACAATGGACATGCCTTCCCCCAAGACGACCCCTCACAACCCGAACTGCCATTCTGAACAGGAGCATAGCCATGCGCACGAACTACGTCCTGATTGATTTCGAGAACGTCCAGCCCGAGAGTCTCGTCGGCCTGCAGCAGGATCACTTCAAGGTACTGGTCTTTGTAGGAGCCAACCAGACCAAAGTGCCCTTTGAGGTGGCTCAGGCCATGCAGGCCATGGGCGGCAAGGCCGAGTACATCAAGATCGCCGGGAACGGTTCCAACGCGCTCGATTTCCACATCGCCTTCTACATCGGCCAGCTTGCCGCCGCCGACCCCGCCGCCTTCTTCCACATCATCTCCAAGGACACAGGATACGACCCGCTCATCGCGCATCTCAAAGCCAAGAAAATACACGCTGCGCGGGAAACCTCCGTTGCCGACATCCCGGTCCTCAAAGCGCCCGTCGGCGCAGTTGCACCTGCGGGTACACTAACGACCTCGCGCATTCAGACGATCCTCGACTACCTCAAGAAACCGAAAGCCACAAGACCACGCACCCTGAAGACAATGACGAGCCACATCAAGGCGACGTTCAAAAAGCAACTGACGGACGACGAGGTCGCCGAACTCATCGCGGCCATGTCAAAGGATGGCCACATCGCCGTCACAGACACGAAGATCACCTACAACCTGTAAGCCACGTTGCCGCACAGGAAGGTTTGGCACACTTGGCTCTCCTACAGCTTGGCGGTTTGGCGGCAGCGGGGGTAGTTCGGACAGCCGTAGAAGGGGCCCTGCGCGCCCTTCCGCAGCACCAGCGAAACGCCGCATTTCGGGCAGAGGGGCGCGGCGACGGCCTCGGGCATCGCGTGCTGAGCCGCAGGCGCCTCGGCCGGGGCGGCGCGGCCGTCAGCACCGGGCTGCGGCCCCGTCTCCGGCGACAGAATCGGGGCCAAGGCGTCCCGGATGTCTTGGGGGGCATACTCCCGGCGGCAAGGCACATGCAGAAGCGGCAGGCCGGCAGCTTCAAACACCCGGTCAACAAAGGCATCGCGCGCCTGGCGGTCGCGTCGACCATGACTGGCGTCATCCAGTTCGATACCTGCCACGGGCTTGAGGGTCCGCGGGTCGCACAGCAGGAAATCGACATGCTTCTGCGAGATCCGGCCGCGGTACGCGTAGTTGCTCTTGTTGAGATTGACAACGAAGAAGAGATCGCCCAGATTGACCTTGAACACAATCCGCGCACCATCTCCTACCACGGCGGCAAGGGCACGGTAAAAAGCGACCTCCGCCGGTGAGAGGAAGTCATCGCGCAAGCGGTACGGCAGCGCCCCGGGCTTGCCGCCGCCCAGGCCAAACAACTTGAGAATCGCAAATAGGCATCCCGGATTCGTGCTCTGGTTCATCGGGCACTCTCCTGTGTGACGAATGATCAGAGCAACAGTGTGCCAGAAAGGTTTGGTGTTTGCAAGGCACGAATAGTGACGGGGACGTGGGGACAGAGAAACTGTGTCAGTGCGCAACACGATGAACGCGAAAAGGTTGCGTGTGTAGATGGCTGAAGATCGATGCGTGGGAGGGGCGCGTTGGGGAAGGCGCGTGTGCGTGACTGATGCCGGCGCAGCCTTGGCAAGTCACGTGCCTCAGTTTCCATGGCCCTAAAGGGACAGGGACCGGAGCATGCTGACTCGCAGGCAAAACAACCGCTTGTAATCGGTTAGCGACGGGGGGGGGACTGTGACCGTGTGCGGGTGCGTGAGTGTGTGAGTGGGTATGTGGCCGCGCGAAAGCGGGTAGGGCGGCGGCGTCCCGCCGCGCCGAAAGCCAAAGGTATGCGCGAGGCGGGGTGGGTGAGTGGTCAGAATTACCTTTTGAGGCTCTTGCAAAACCCTGAACCGACTGGCAGTGGTGCAGGCGTCTCGCCTGCAATTCCAAGACTTTTCCACATTCTGCAGGCGGGACGCCTGCACCACAAGGGGTTTTGCAAGAGCCTCTTTTCATTTCGATTTCGATAGCGATCATTGTCTTTATCCATTCGCCTGCGGCGCGGCGGGACGCCGCTGCCCTACCTCGCGCTTCGCGCAGACACCTATCCCACCCACCCACACACTCACACGCACCCTCACACTGTCCCACACCCCCGTCGCTAACCGATTACCAAATATATTTTTGACGGGAAGGTGTTGATTGCGCGGCGGGGGATGTGTTATTTTTCAGGTGACTTTACGGGGGGTAGCGGGTCCGGCGCGTCGCCGGTCCAATCCCGCGCGGGGCCCGGATGAGCGGCCCCATTGAAACTTCGTCTTTCCGGCACGACGGACTCCGCCGTGAAATGTATCATCGGTTGCCTAAACTTGAGGACCTATCGCGGAAACTCCGCTTTATTCTGTCGTGCACATGTTCGGTACCTGAAAAGCGCCTCTCACTGGGGGGGCGACAGGATGATTGCGGCGCGATAGGGTCTGAGAGTCCTGCAGCTTGAGCCGGAAACGGAGATGCGCGGACGCGACCTGCCGTGAGTTGCCGCCACCGACGGGTGGAGGGGATTGCTCAGCGCTCGTTCTTCTCCGTGCCTTTGTCCGCTTCCCCCAGGAGCGTCCGGCCCTTGTCGGTCAACCGGTATTTCTGGAGCCGGCTCCGCGGCTTGTCAGGGATGGTGCGCTCGATCAGGCCTTGTGCCAGCAGTGGAAGCAGATGACGTTGGTAGTTGAGATAGACAGCCGCCAGACCAACTGCCCTCAGCAGATCGGCCGTGCCTTTCGGGTTGTCGAAACAAGCCCTCAAGATGGATATTATCTGCTCACCGACTTGCTCACCGACTTGCTCACCGACTTGCTCACCGACCTGGGACTCGACTTGGGCGGTCGGCACGATCCGCACGGGCTTGGCCGGGTTCTCGCCGAACTCCGGGATGCTGATGATCATGCGGAAGTTGTCGCCCTCAATCAACTGGGGGTCGGCTCCGCCGTATTTCTTGCCATAAAGCATCATTTTGCGCATGCCCGAACCCAATTCGTCGGCGCGGTCGATGTGGTGGAAGGCGCACACGGACTCGTAAACATCGCGGCTGAGGCCCTGCCGGCAGGCCTTGAACTCGACATCCAGGCCTTCACCCCGCCGGATGGTCTCCATCAGCCGTTCCTCGTTGGGCGGCGCGGCGCTCATCCTACGAACTCCTGGGCCATCGGCGTGCTTATATAGATGCTCTGCATGGTTTGACTTGAAGCGCACAGATGGGATAGAAAACCAGAAACACCAAACTCACATGTGGCAACGGTTGAAAGGTAATACAAGCGCTGGCCGAAGCGCAAGCATAGAGTGACGCATGCACAACTAATCTTGCATGGAGCACGATTTTTTGGATGTAAAAGGCTACTAAAACCGGCGAGGAAAAGACAGGGGGCGGTGAAAAATATATTTCGCGGCGGGTGGTTGCTTTTCGGCGGGGGGATGTGGTATTACTTAGATGACTTTACGGGGGGTTGTGAGGTCGGCGCGTCGCTGACACGATCCCGCGCAGGGGCCTCGATACGGTCCCACTGAACCATTGTCTTTCCGGCACGGCGGACTCCGCCGTGAAATGTATCATCGGCCACCCATCCCGAGGAATCGAGCGCGTAACCAACGCCCAACAGCGGCGTGACAAAACCCCCCGCAAACGAATCGCGTCCGCAAACGGACGCGCCGGGAGGTGCGCGCGGTGACGAGACGGGAGAGCGGGGCCTGAGCCGGAAACGAGGGGCGCGGACACGACCTGCCGTGGAGACCCCCACCGCCACGAACGGCGGCGGGGAGGAGGCCGTGATGGGCGTCGAGTTCCTGAAGGTCGGTTTCGCTTTCCCCTATTCCGAGGGCTGCACGCCCGAAGAACTGCACCAGCGCCTGGCGCGGCTGGCGGCCTGCTGGCCGGGCTGGCACAGTTTTCCCTGGCGGGTGACGCGGAACATCCACCATCTGCTGCGGGGGCCGGAGGTGAATTTTACCTACCTGATGATGCAGCGGTGCCTGACCGGGTACGCGGCGCACCTGGTGCTGACGGCGCCGTTCGAGAACCGGGAGGCGGTGCTGCGGATGATGGCCAAGACGCGCTTCGAGACGGGCGGTCTGCTGCTGGACCTGATGCTGGAGGCGATTCGGGGGGAGATGCGGAGGACCGACCTGCCGTACATCCAGGACTGTTCTGGCCAGGAGGACCGGTGCGGATATCTGGCCGACGATGAGATCGCCCGCCGGCGGACGGCGTTTCGGGCCGCCATGGACGGGGCGGTGAAGGAGTTTCGTACGATCCTGAACGTGGCGAGCCTGACGGACTGCAGGCCGGGGACGGTGTGCCTGGGACGGCGGATGGAGACCTGGGCGCGCGGAGTGGACATGCCGGCGGCGGTGACGCTGGAGGTGCAGGTGGAGGACCGGGGGCGGTACCGGATCTTGATGCCGTGCCAGCGGGAGATCGAGGCGCTGGCGAACGCGGGGAAGCGGGTGCCGCGACTGATCGAGGGCGACGTGCGGGCGGCGCGGGAGGAGTGCGCGGCTTGGGGATGGGGGCGGGAAGGGAAGAGTGTGGGAGTGTGTGGGTTTGGGAGTGTGTGTGGGGATGAGGCAGTGGGTAGTGGGCAGGGAGAGGCGGCGCATCGGAACACCGAGGGGCGGAGGGACGGCTGTGAGGCGGAGATGGTGCTGCGGACGCGGGGGATGGCGGTAGTGGCGGTGCCTGCGGGGTGGGATGCGGGAACGAGTGTGGGTGTGTGTGGGGGTGGGAGTGTGTGTGAAAATGAGGTGGAAGGGGCAGGAAAAGGGGCAGTGGCAGCAGGCAGTGGCAGTGGGCGGGTAGAGGAGGGCGGGAAATTGCGGGCGGAGGCGGGGCGGGGAGCGGGCGGAGAACGGGGGA
>VGWG01000049.1 GCA_016873675.1 Lentisphaerota bacterium
AAGGGCGGGATGCCGGGGGTCTCGATCCTCGCCATCCCTCTGGTCGCCAGTGTCATCCCGGGCAAGGCCGCGAGCGGGCTGATCCTGGGCGACCTGTTTGCGCTGGCGCACTGGCATCGCTCGGCGAGTTGGCGCGACCTGCGGCGCGCCCTGCCGTGGGCGGTGGCTGGCATTGTCGCGGGAACCGCGCTCATCGGACGGATCGATGACAGCCTCATGCGCCCGATCATCGGCTGGATCGTTCTCTTGATTCTGCTGCTGCACGTCTACCGCCTCTACCGGGCACCCCGTAATCCCGTCGCCGATCACCCCGAACACCCGCTGCGGAGACGGGCGCTAGCCGCCTGCATGGGCACGTTGGGCGGCTTCACCACCATGCTGGCTAACGCCGCCGGCCCCGTGATGACCCTGCACTTCCTCGCGCGCCGCCTGCCCAAAGAGACCTTCCTCGGCACCAGCGCCTGGTTCTTCTTCATCGTCAACTGGATCAAAGTGCCGTTCATGCTCTATCTCCAGATGATCACCCTGCCCAGCCTGAAGGTGAACCTGATCCTGACTCCCGCCCTCGTGATCGGCGTTGCGACGGGCGTCTTCATCGTGCGCCACATCAATCAACAGGCCTTCGACCGTATCGTCATCCTCCTCACCACCCTCGCCTGCGTGCGCCTGCTACTGTAACGCAATGTTATCAAGCACTTATCAACAGTTGATAACAAGTTTTTAATAACTACATAAACTATTGCATCGCAAAAACTCACAACGTTATTAATATGTTCACAACCTGTCAGATCTTCGGATGTTGATAATGTGATGATAACTCGTTCTTGATTTCCATCCCCGATATCGGCGATAGTGTGCACACACGAAATCCATGGAACGTTTATCTCCAGAACTGGCGGGGCGGCTGCGGGATGCGCGGCGGGTGAAGGGCCTATCGCAGTGTGCGTTGGCCCATGAAGCCGGCTGCACGCAATCTGCCGTAAGCATGATGGAGCTGGGGCGGCCGGACGCTGTTTCACGCGAGACGTTGCGGAAGATTGGGGTATTGCTGGATGTTGAAGTGGGCGAGTCGGACACCGCACGGCCTGCGGGAGGGGCCTTCACGGCGACCGGCGGGCGCGTCTGCTGTCCACAGGCCGAGTGTCCGTCCAATGTCCCGTTTGCGGTCGCCGGGTCGGTTGTGTTCCTGCCGGGGCCGCAGCCTGCGGGGCGCGCGGGGGGGTATTGCGGCTTCTGCGGCGAAGTGTTGCTGACGGCCTGTCCGGTCTGCGCGCGTCCGCTGGGCTCAGGCGGCCACTGCCGAGACTGCGGCGCGGCCTATGTGAATCCACCGGCCGCGCCCGGTTTGACGCCCGACGTTTGGGCCGCTGAACGCCGCAAGGAGATCGGCGAGTGGCGCGCGTTGCTGTGATAGGCGCTTGCAGGGGGTTTGCAAGCGCCTTACGGGCCGCGCGCCCAGGTGAGGATGGAGAGATTGCCCTCTTCCGCCAGTTGGGCGAGACGCGTCTGGAGGGTGGTATCGACCACCTCGTCGCGATCCCAGACGATGAGGAGCGTCCGCTTCGCGATGGCGCCTGACTGGCGGCGCTCGCTCATGATATCGGCCATGTCCTGGAGCATCGCGAGGCCGGGGGCGTCACTGCTCATGACCGGGACGTAGCGCCCGAACCAGGCGGCGTCGAACGCGAACTCGCTGCCCGTGGGCAGCCGCTTCCCGCCATAGCGGAGGATCGGCACACACCACAGCGGGATCTCGACAAACGTGATTTTCCGCTCGCCTCGGCGGAGCATGCGTGCATAGCGAACCAGTTGCGGCGGCCAGGCGATCACGCCTTTGCCCAACCAGGCGCCGACCACGCAGAGCACGCGCAGCAGCAGGTAGATCCAGCGTCCCAGTCGCGCCAGCATGCGGGGCAGAACGCGAAACAGGACGGCTTCTCCGTCATCGAGCCACCGCGCAAGACAACCCAGTGCTCGCACCAACGCGCCGCGCTCCTGCCACAGCCGACGGCCCAGAGGCGGCAGCACCCGTGCCAAGATCAACGTCAGGGCGGCCATTCCTTTCCAGAGACTCCGGCCGGCCCAGGCCAGCCGCTGCGGGAAGCGTTGGCCGGCTGCGGCCCCTGCGGTTTCCCCGCCCAGGCGGTCGCCAGGCCGCTGGGACTGCCGCGCACGGAATCGGGACAGCTCGCCCAGGATCCGCTGCACATGATCGTCCATCCGTTCCAGGAAGCGAGCGGTGGCCTGCACACGCCGATGCCATGAGGGCGCGATCCTGTTCCAATGGTCCATCGCAGACCGAACGCTCCGCGCCAGCCGCTGACCCAGAGCATGCCAGAGCCTCAGCAGATAGGCCCGAGCCTGCGGCCACACCGTGTCGGCATGGTCCCCGAACCACGGAATGAACAGCGAGAGCCGCGGCAGGGAGGATTTCGACGCCCAGATCGGGCCCCGGCCAAAATAGATCACGTTTTCACCTTTACGAATCGCGCGTTCGAGGAAGGCTTCGGGAGGCGCATACGGCGCGTCGCCCGGCCTCAGCGTCTGCGCGGGGCGCTTCGGCGAGAACGCATCGATCGACCCGCCCGACAGCGGCAGCGGCCACCACGTGGTCCACGGCAGATTAAACGTGACGACATAATTCCACAGGATCGTCGACACCACGGCGATCAACAGCAGATTGATCAGCAACCGGGAGACGCGATGGATCTGCTGGATGAGGCGATACTGGGGCTCTTTCACGAAAATGGTGTATTTCTCTGTCGAGCCTTCGCGGGCCGCATCCGCCGCCTCATCGCCCGTCTGATCCTCCCCATCAAGCGACACGGGAGCGTTGGTGGCGCCAGCCACGTGATTCGTCCCCCGGACCCCGGCGATCTGGTTGGTGGCGCCAGCCACGTGATTCGTCCCCCGGACCCCGGCGATCTGATTGGTCACCCCCGGAATGGTGCGGACCTGTTTGCCGCGTTCGAGATAGGTCGGCACCGAATCGGAATAGCCGCCCTGCGTGAGATCGGCGGGAGCATCCTCTGCAAAAGCCACCCCGGAGGCAAGATCTTTGGTTCTTCTGGGTGGGGGGGCTGTGCCGTTTTCGGCCGCGGTTTGCGCGGCTTGTTCAGCGGCCTCCGCCTCAGCCTCAGCTTTCTCTTCGGCCTCCAGCGCTTTCTGCGCCTCCATCTGTTTCCGGATCTCCTCGGTCCGGTCAAGCGTCACCGCGCTTTTCCAGTACTCGTTCTTCAAGCGGTAGAGCATCGAGGAAAGAAGCACCAAACCCAATGCGAGCATGTAGATTCGCGGCCGGGAGGCCTTGCGCATCACCTGCGTCAGGACATACAGCGACCCGGCCCAGGCGATGAGCGACAAAGCCCCCAGCAGTCCCGTGTATGGAAAGAGTTTGTCGATCATTGTTTACGCAGCTTCTTCGTGAGATTAAGGTAGTTGGTAAACGAGTAATAAATGATGTTCACACCCATCTCCAGCGCGCCATCGGCCGCCTGGGCGGACAAGCCGCCGCGGTTGTTCTTCCAGGCGTCATTGATATCGCCTGGATGGTAGAAGACCCCCCAGCGGCCTTTGAACTTGATACCCAGCGCCCGCCTGCCGCCGTGATGCCACAGGGGCGGCGCACCGTGCACAAAACCAAACGGAAGCTGGAAGATCACGTCATCGTCGGCGATGTTCAGCAACTTCTCGCCGGGGAAGACCCGCCCCATGAACTCGCGGAAACTCCGGTCCCATGCCGGACTTCCGCAATCGGCAAACAGCATGCCCCCGTTCTCGATATACTCACGCAGGATCCTGATCTCGCGCTCTGAGGCCCGGATTCCACGATCGCCGGTCATGTAGACGAAGGGCGGCGCATAACCCTTGGGATAGCGGGCGAGCAAGGCAATGGCGTGGGCCTCGGTCTTGGTCGAGGTCTTGAAGCCGGTCAGTTGACGGAAGTAGTCCAGGAAATTCAGGTCTGCCCGCGTCGCGGAATCCATCCCGTCATCCCAACCTGAGCCGTCGTATTTGAGCCGGATGAAGCGCACGAGACCCTCGTCCATGCCGTCAGGCCAGCCGCCCGTGTTACCGCCGCCCACACCCATCTTGCCCCCTTTTGAGTGAACGCGGCTGACGTTGGTTTCGTAGGTCGAGCGAGACTGTTTCTCGACCTCTTCGGCGACCGGGGACTCGTCCAGCTTCGGAAAGTTGAACGTGATCGGGGAGTATTTGTTAATGATCGGTCGTTTTGGGGGTTTCTTGACTTTGACCACCACAATTTTTGTGGCGACGGCGGGGTCCCCGCTCCCTTTCTTGATGCGGTAGGGGTTGACGCAACCGGGAACGAGTGTCAAGAGCCAGGGCAGGATGAAAATGACGAAGATGTGGAAGTGGGCGCTCGTCCACAGGCTCTTGCGATAGCGCGGGTCGCTGCCATGGGTGCGGAGATTTTCGAGGAAAAGATCCCCCGTGGCCGGTTCGGTCTCGTCGTTCCCGAGCCACTGGCGGATCGCCGCGCGCCGCCACGCGAGAAGATACAAGACGGCGATCGCCGCGCTCGCGAGCAGCACCGGCAAGAGGAGATCCCATCGCCACATGAACACGTCATACGCAGTGGCCTTCTTCCCGTCGAGGCTCAACCCTTTCGTCATCACGACGCCGGTCGCCTGATGCGCGACCATCCCGCACATCAACGCCAGTGCGTAGAAGAGCAGGCAGGCCTTTCGGTAGAGACTGAGCGTGGTCCGGTTGCGGAGGAAAATGCCGATGCCCGCCGCCAGCAGCAGCAGCGTCGCCGTCAGACACGCGACCAGCGAGGTGAACAGGATCAGGCGGTCCACGCCCTCGTAACCAAACACCACCGCGACATCCGCATTTCGGACGCTCCACAGGAAATAACGATCCTGAAGTTCCAGAGACAACAACCCGCACATCCACGCTGCCAGGCTCATCAAGAGACACAGCAGCGGGGGCCATGTGAACAACTTATGTCGTCTGGTGGACATGGGGTATCAGCGTCCGGTGTGCGGTCACGATGCAAACGGGGCGAATGTTTTCACTTACCGCCGAGATTCGGTTCTTCCAGTACCGTGCTCAACTCGCTGCCCATCGTGGGCATCTCCTCCGGATCGGCGACGTCCGTCATCCGCTGGGCCACGGCCGAGTTGGTGGCGCTCTCGGGGAAGCCTTCCAGATACCGCGAGCGGGCCTCATTCGTGGCGGCCGCAGAGGCGCCGTTCGTGGCGGCTGCGGCTGCGGCCGGAGCGGCGTTGGTCGTGCCGGTAGCGGACGCGGCGGCATTCGTGCCTGTGGCGCCTGCCACGGCATTCGTGCCGATCACCGCCGCAGCGGCTGCGGCGGCTTGCGCCTGGGCCTGGCGCTTCTTCTCGGCATCAGCCGCAGCCTTGCGTTCCACCGCCCCCTCGGGGTCCACATAGGTGTCCCGGATATAGGTGAGCGACGTCATGCCGATGACCACCACATGGATGGCGATGGCGAGAATCGTCCAAAAGGCGATGCGCTTGCCCGCGAAGTCGGAAAGCAGGCGGTCCAAATTCTTCGTCGATTGATCGGTGGTCTGATTCATGGCAATCATCCTCTCCTTGTCATTCGTCCCTGTCATTGATCCCCATCACTCGCTCTTGCGTTTTTCACCCACAGCCACAATGATGCCCCCGGCACTGGCGATGGCATCGAGCACCGGCTCGAAGACCCGTTTGGAGGCATAGCGGTCGCACTTGAACAGGACCATCCGCGATTTCGGGGTGGCTTTGTTGGCCAATGCCTGTTCCATCAACAGCTTGAAGGTCGGGACGTCGTTGACCAACTGCCCATCAAGGAAGAGGGAGCTCTCCTCATCGATCACCACCGATATTTTGGCATTCTCGACGGCTTTGAGACCCTCGGCATCCACGGGCTTGAACTTGATCTTGCTCTCTTTGGCGAAGTTGCTGCACACCATGAAGAAGATAATCAGCAAGAAGGCGATATCGCCCATGCTTGTGGTGGGCACCGCGATGCCCATCTTCTTTCTGCGGCGCAGTTTCACGGTTATTTCGTCTCCGTCATGATGCCGACCACCCCGCCGGCCTCGGAAATGGCCGCCATGACCTCGTAGTAGTTTTGATAATCGGTCTCCATCGTTGCATCCATCAAGATGACCTTGGCGTCATCCTTCCGCTCGGCGAGCTTCATGTCGGCCAGCTTCTCCTTGAACGCCTCCATCGAGACCTCCGCTTCCAGGAACGTGATCTGGTTCGCCTTCAGCGTGACCGTCGGTGTCTTCTCCTCGGTCTTTTTCTCCGCTTCCTTGCTGGCGGGAAGCTCGGTTTCAAACCCCACGACGCGCTTGAGAGATGTCGTGACAATAAAGAAAATGATGAGCAGAAACGCAATGTCCGAGAACGAATCGGTCGGGACACCGCCGTCCGGCCTTCGCTTTCTGAATGACTTGAATGACATCGCGCGGCCCCTCTTCTGCTTACGCCTGTGGCGAAGCCACATGGTGCGTCAGGGAGACATGATCCAAAATCTCGGATCCGGCCTCGGCGGCCTCGATCTCGATGGACTCCGAGCACCCCATGTAGTAATGGTGGGGGATCACGGCCATCATGGCGATCAGCAGGCCGGCAGCCGTCGTGATGAGCGCCTCAGAAATGCCAGAGGCCACCACTGTGGCATCGACATCGCCTGCGGCGGCGATGGCGGCAAACGAGCGGATCATGCCGGTCACGGTGCCGGTCATACCGAAGAGCGGCGCCGACGTGCCGATGAACGAGAGCACGTTCAACCGCTTTTCGACCATGCTCATGGCCATCCGGGCATAATCGGCCATGGCGTCCTGCATGATGGCGCGCAGCGTCTCGCCGTTCGAGGTGACCACCCGGTGCCGGATGTAGGATTGCAAGCCCGCAGCCATCACGGCCGACACCGGACCCGGCGTCGTGAGGCAGACCGCCATCGCGTCGTCATACTTCCCCGCGAGCATCTGCTTCTGCACCTTGGCCCTGAGCGTCCGGACATCGACGCGGCTGTTGGCGCGGAAGGCCATCCACCGATCCAGCGCGATGGCAATCGCCAGCACGCTTTCGGCCATCAGAATGATCATCAACGGTCCGCCTTCAATCAATGTCTTTAACATACCTTATCCTCCCCTAATTTGCGCCAGCGCCTGAGCCGCCTCCACAGGCGGCAGGGCGACGGTCTGCACCGGCAAATCGGCCGGCACGAAAACCAGTTCCCCGGTTACGGTGTTATACTGTGTCTTCTTGAGTTCCGCCAGCGGGAACCGTTGACACCGTGGCCGCGGCCCGCGGGCTACGATGAACATGGCCGTCGGGGTGAACGCCAGCCAGATGCGCCCCTTTCCGAACCAGCTTCCGGTGTCAATGGTGGAGGAGGTCCGGGCCACCGCCAGCACGGCCTCCCCGCCCAGATGGCGGCCGAGCACGCGGCGGCGCCGCGAGCCGAGCGCGCGCAACTCCGGGGCGGCGGGGTTCAGCGCCTCTGCGGCTGCGGGCGGCAGCGCGTCAGGTATGCGGCGGTTCGCTCTCATGGCCGTTGCGCCTTCCTATTCCATTGCCTTAAAGGCCGGGTCCGTCAGGCGTCCGCGGGCATAGCGAGCCCACTTGGATTCGGGGTAGTCCCAGGTGCAGAGTTTGAACATGCGGTAGGCGCCGGTCGGATTGCTCGCCTGCATATAGGCGTCGCCGCACCAGTACATGGACTGCGCGATCAGGTCGGGCGTGCCCTTCTTTTCAGCAACCACCGCCTCGTAGGTGGTGATGGCCTTGTCGAACTCCTTGGCCCGGAGCCAGTTTTCCGCCGACAGCACCTTGGTGCTGGCCGCGAGCTTGTGGTCGGGGAACCGCACGGACAACCGGCCGAACACCTGCGCCGCCGTACGGTAGAATTCCAGAGCCTGCTTCTTGCGCACTTCCGCCGCGATGAGATCGGTCTCCTCGCCAACGCCTTTCTCGAGCGTCCGCCCCTTGTTGAAGAAGTAGAGGCCGAGCCGGGAGATGGTTTCCGCGATCAGATCGTGATTGGGATACCGGTACGAGAGCTTGACATACTCTTCGCAGGCCGTGTCGATCTCGCCCATCCGCTCGTAGACCAGCGCTTTTTTGAACTGCGATTTCGGAGCATACTCGCTGTCGGGATAGCCGCCGATCACGTCCCCGAAGCGGGTGGCCGCATCCCGGTAGAGCTGGTTGCGCTTCTCGGGCTGCACGGTCTGCTCGGCCTCTTCAAACGCGAGGTTGGCCAGCAGGTAGTCGGCTTGGACGCGGTACTCGTTTTTCGGGAAGTCCCGAATCGCCTCTTCCAGCAGCTTCTTGCCCTGCGCGATCGTCCGGCGGGCGACCTCATCCTCCTTGAGCGCGCGATACTTCTTGGCCATCTCGAAGTAGGATTCGGCCATCGTGAACTGGGTCTGAATCCCGATATCCGCGTCATTGAATCGCTTGGTGAACGGCGTGACGGAGGCGTCGGCGCCCTTGAACACCGAGAGTGCGCGGTCCAGCGTGCGCCCATCCCGGGCCGTGTACCGCAGCACGATCGATGCGCCGTAGGGAACGGCGATCTGATCGGCCATCCGCGTCTCGTTCGTCATGCCCTCATAGACCAACTGGAGGTTGCCCTTGAACACCCCGGTGTTTTCGAACGTCTCGATCAGTGAAATCTTCCTGGCGCTCTCATCAACGCCATTGACGACCACCGAGACTGAGATCTCGTCTTTTTCCATGGTGAGATTGGCGATCAGGTCGACCACGCGCAGATAGAGCCGGTCCCCCACGTAAAGCGCCGTGAGCGGCTCCTTGTACCGCTGGTCCATGATGTCAAAGATCGGATCGCCGAACATGCTGACATCCCACACCTCCCACCTCGGCTGGGCCCCGGCGGGGGCGCTGTTCATCGCCACGCGCAGCCGGTCATTGGGCCGCACCCGCAGCTTCGGCCACGGGAACTTGCGCACGATGCTCGCCGACGCGCCATCCTCCGTGAGGCAGGCGACGCTAAAGCCGCCCATCTCTACGCCATCTTCCTCTGTCTCTTGATACGTCGGCATCTTGATTTGATCCAGCGAGCCGGGCACGGTTGCGATAGTGAACATGTAGCGACCGTCGTCTTGCGCCGATCCGGCAAACTTATCCGTGACCAGCATGGCCGATGCGTACGTCACCGGCGTGCTGCCGGAACCACCCCCGCCCAGCAGCGCCCGGTAACGGATCGTGCCCGGCAGGGTGGGGTCGAATGGCGCGCCATTGGTGACCGGAGGCTGCATGCCCGCAGGCAGGATCTGAACCGATATTTCGGCCTCGCTGAGCGCGGAGAACGCCAGAGAGGGATTGAGCAGTTCGACGACCAGTGATCCGCCAAACGGTATCTTCACCGGCCCCGTCGGAACGGGGCTATCCGGGCGCACGCCCGTCAGCGAATACCCGGGGAGAATAGACTCGGTGGCGTCTTCTTTCTTGTCGGACGAGGATGCGGCCATCGCTTTTGCCCGCGCCTCCTCGCTCAGCGGCTTCGACGAGAAATCATACACGCGCAACTGAGACTTCATCCAACCCACCGGCGGCTCAAGCTGCACCACCCGGTCCCAGGGCACGCCATAATCAACATTTTCCTTGTCGCGATAGGTGATCACGATATCGTCTTCCTCGGTCACGGTGAGATCCGCCGGCCGCTTCGCCGCGCCCAGAATCGGGAAGAACCGGCTGACAAAATCGCCGCTTGCTGGCTTGTTCTCCAGCATGACCAAGTCGGTCTTTCCGCCCGTGACCGTCGCACGGACGTTCACCGGGACCTTGTCCGGTGTCGCGGTCTCATCTGCGTCGGGATCGCTGACCATGATGGCCATGGGGACATCCGGCCGGAACCGCTTGTTCGGCAACAGCAGCGCCCGGCGCGTGCCATTTGGAGTCACATCGGTCTCGATCAGATAGGCATTCAGCGACGCATTATAGAATGTGGCGGACAGGAACGCCTCGAGCGTCTTGCGCGCCTGGGTGATCGCGGTCCGGTCTTCATAAGTGATCGTGATCTTGTCACCCGGGACGATCTCCAGGATATCGTTACTGCGCATGCCGATCAGATCTTCCTTGGCGGGAAGCACCTGCTTGCCTTCGACATCGATCAGCCCAATCTTACGAATCTCGGGGGCGGCAGACTCATAATCAAAGATTCTGAGCCGCAGCGCCCGGCCGCGGACTTCGGGAGGGAACGCGACATCGAACACGGTGCCATCCGCGTTGGCCTTGATTTCCGTCGGCTTGAAACCGAGAGGCGGCTGATGCTCCGGCCACTCGGCAGGCGTGAAGATCGCCTGGGGCACGGGCGCGGTGTAGGGATCGGTCTCAACGTCCCAGAGGAGCTGATAGTCTCCAGGGGAACCGCTTGGGATCACCGCATACAGGTCGATCGTATGATACCCGCGGGTCAGGGTGACCGTGTTGTTCCGCATCGCGCTTTCGGACTCAGCCCCCCGTGGCTGGATCCCCAGCGCGCCGTCGATCGCAAGGTACCAGAGGGTCTTGCTTCGTTTTGTGAGATCGGCGTCGGTAGCCGTCTTTGCCTGCACGCTAAACGTGCGCTGTTGCCGTTTCTGAATGAAGAACGTCCCCTGCAGATGGGCCAGTGTCAGACCGCTGGGACTCTTGCCGCCCAGCTTGGTCTCGGCCGCGCTGATCGCCTGGCTCAGATCACCGGCAACCTTGCCTGGGATGATCTCAACCGGGTGATCGAATTGCAGTCGGCCAACATCAAAGTAGTCCTTGATATGGGCAAATTTGTCGAACTGTTTAGCCGAGAAGGCGGCCGCTGGCGGACCATAGTTTATCAGGCGCAGACGGATGGATCCGTCCCAGGCCGCCGTGGTGCCTGGCCACGAGCCGACCGACGAGAAATCGGAGCCGTTCTTGGACGTTTCCAGGGCAAACCGCTTGAGCTTGCGTCCGGCCACATCCGCCGTCATCGTCAGTTTGCCAAAGGCGACGCTGTCCTTCAAGTCAACGGTGAATGTCTTGTTCCGATTATTATCGGCCGTCACGCCGGCCCATGGCAGGAGCTTCGGGTCGGCGACGATCACTGCGGTGGGATCGCGCCCCTCGGCCGTATCGGAGGCGAAGGCGGTGGCCGGAGCCGACAGCGTCGTCAGCTTGCCCTCAAACACGCCGGTATGGGTGTCGGTTTCCGTGAGAACCACCCGCTTGACCGTGTCGCCGCTCGTCGCCATGGCCCTGACCGCGAGCGTGTCTTTCTGGTGGGTCGTGTTGCCGTCCTGATCAATCACGCGGATATAGACGGGGTTGCCGGGTTTGATCTCGGTCGTGGAGCGGACCGCGCTGAGCTTGACCTCGGCCTCGGCGCCTTCCTTGGGCGCGTTCAGCACCTGCAGGAGGCGGGCATTTTCAGGCGATTTCGATCCAGCCTTCTGCAAGTCGCCGCGAATGCTGGCCTCCATCGCCATCCGCTGCTGTTCCTCGCGCGTCGGTATGCTGCCCGATGCGGCAAACAACTCGCCATCGGTGATCACGCCGAGGGTGCCGACATCATCACGCGTGATATTGGCGGCCTTGCGGAAGCGTTCGGACAGGCCAAAGTGAACCTTGTCCGCGCCGAGCACCTGCAGCAGGCGGTCTCCCTTGGCGGTAATCGCCATCGTCGTGGGGATCTCTCCGCGAAAACGCGTCTTGGAGTCGCCGAAAGGAAACAGCAGGAAGAACTCTTCGTCGCCGGAGTCGGTCCAGACCCGGATTTCGATATCGGTCGCCTTGCGCACGATCGACAGGTTGCGATCTTCGAGGTTCACCTGGAACGGCCGTCCGGGAACGATGGTCTGCTGGTCGGCTGGCACGCCGATCCGGATGTCCGTGGCCTCGATCAGCTTGCCGGTTTTCCGATTCACCGTTCCTTCGAGCAGGCCAGCCAGGCTGTGATTCGGTGAAATGGCGAAGACCCGTGCGAGCTGCTCGCGCGCGCCGACGTAATCCTCCTGGTCGAACTTGAGCAACGCCATCTGATAGCGCGCCTCCGCTTGAATATAGGTGTCGCGCAGCTTGTCGAGCTTCTCGAGCCGTTCGAGCGCGGCGTCCCACGCGCGCATCAACCGGTCCACTTCGGCGATCTTCAGTTCGGCGCGATAGCCGCCCTGAGTGTCGGCAAAATCTTTCGCCGAGACGATGCGCTCGTACTGGGCCTTGGCCTGGGGGTACTGCTGACGGGCGAAGGCGATGTCGGCGTAGGAGATCTGCACCTGAGCCCGGGTCCCCGTGTCAAAGCCCTGCGGAGCGACCTCGATCCACTGAAGCAGCGTCTGGGCGAGCTTCTCGGCATCCTCATACTGGCCGAGCGCTGTGAGGCGCTCGACGATCCAGATGACAAAGCCCAGATCCAGATCCTTGAATTCCGAGAGCGCCAGACCCGGGTTCTGGCTGTACTGGTCCCACGCGCTGTCCGTCCGTCCCGAGTGGAAGAGCGCCTGGGCGGCGAGGATTGTGTACCGCCGGTCGGTCTTGCTGACCGTCAGGGATTCACCCACCCGCGACTGCATTTTCGTGCGAATCGCGGCCAGCGCATTGCGAATGTCATCGGGAAGCCGGGACCCCGCAACGGCCAGACCAATGGTGCTGTGTGCAGCCGCCGGCACGGTCCGGTCCTCTTCGATCAGCTTGGCCGCTATGCCGCCGAGAAGCGCTATGGAGTCACGTCGGCCCTGCAACGCGACGATGCGCCACATCTCGGGGATCAGAGGCAGCAACTCGGCGACCTTGTCGCGCGCCAGCAGACCATCGTTGACCAGCTGGATCAGACGATCATCGGTCGGGCTGTAGGCGATCCAGCGCGTGTGACGCAGACACCCGGCCAGAGCCAGAACCTCCTCGTCCGTCAGCGGCGCGGTTCCTCCCAGTTGCAGGTTGTTGACCTGCGGCAGGGCGGGCATCGGGAATGGGTACGGGGCATCTTTTGCTAGCGCGGTGTAGGCACGCAGGCGGTCGAAAAACGCCTTGCGCTCGTCAGGCGTCTTGACCGGCATCATGGCGATGGACACCAGGCCAGCCGCCAGCGGGTCAAAACGGGTCTTGCCGAACTCCGCCTCCAGTTTCTTCTGATAGTCGGTGTAGGCCGCAGCGGATGCCGACTTGATCCGTTCGGCAATCGCGTAATACTCGTCGCGGGACACCCGTTCCGGCTTGCCCGGGGCGCCGAGATAAACCGCATACGACGTGTCGGAGGCGTACTTCTCGGCAATCGCGTTGGCCACTTTCTTCTCATTGTCGCCGGCGTAGGTCCAGTACGCCTGATCGACCTTCCCCGTTCGCTTGATTTCGGCCGCCATGCGGTCGTCAAACCACGACTGCTGCGGATACTTGGCCTGCAGCACAGGAAATTCTTTAACCAGTGCCAGATAGCTGCAAACCGGGCTGTAGTTGTAAGGGGTAGCGTTATTCTTGGTAAAAATGTCGCGGTCGATAATCTCCGAAAAGACCGCCAGCGCCTGTGCGCCATCCGGCCGGGCGACCCCCCGGTACCAACTGAACACCTCGGCGTCCCACAGGTCTTTGGAGGATCGAGCCTGAATCGCCTTGGCCAGCGTCTCGGCGAGCTTGTCGCGCATCTCATTATCCTCGGCTCGCGGCCGGAGCATGCCACCCTCGATCCGCCAGCCGTTGCGGCTGGCAAGCCGGCGCGCGCAGGCCGTCGCGCCGCGGCGCTGCGCGGGGTCTTCGAGGCGCAGGGCGAGCTGGTCAACGAACATCCCGATCTGCTGGTCCAGACACCCCATCGCGTCGGGGCGCGGCGTCATGAGGAACTCGAGGAGACTCTCGCCAAAGGGGGTCTTGTTCTTCTGGTACTCGCGAATGGACCCGTACAGGGACTTGGCCGCCGACGCATACGCAGCGGCGTCGCGGGCCTCCACGGCCTTGAGCATCACGGCGACGTCCCGGCACTGCTGATTCGGCGCCTTGGCCGGATCAACCTTGGCCGCGATGGCCTGCTTGAACGCCTCTTCGATCTTGGCGATCTGGTTCACAACGGCTTCCAGTTCGGAGCGGCGCTTGACCTCCGCCTCACCCGTCTTGCCGACGAGGCTGTCGGCCTGCTTCCGCATCGTCTGGCTCCATCCGCGGAAGGCGGTCAGCGCGGCATCGAACACCTTGTCGCGATTCTCCACCCCTGAGAACGGCACGAAGGGCGCCCAATCCAGCTTGCCCAGCAGGGCGATGAAGCGGTCCCGGCGTGCCGCGTCCGTGCTGCAATAATTCCACGCGCTGAGCAGCGCCTGACGGATATGCTGGGGGGAGAAGGGCGTCATCACGCTGTTCAGGAGCGGCCCTTCCAAGAAGGCGAGCTGCGCCTCCTGGAAGTGGTCATCGCGTTCGGCGGGTTTGGAAAATCCTTTCAGATTGACCCAGGCCGGTATGATGTGGTTCACGACCAGATACGGAAAGACCTCGACATCGCGCTGCGCGATCGGAGCCTGCACCGTCACATCCCGGAAGGGCATGTGCCACGATTCCTGCGCGAGCAGGTGCTGGAACGAACCGCTGGGATCGCTGGCTGCGGCGATGGCGTTGATCACGGCGGCCTTGTAAAACGGCTGGCCGGTCAGGAATGAAGCCTGGGCCTTATAAACGGCCATGTTGGTGGTCTGCGTGACCCACGGCAGCATCGCTGTCGCCGCAGTCATCTGGAAGACCTTCGGGTGCTTGCCGCCGAGGGCGATCCACTGGTCGGACGTGGCCAGACCGGCGGGAAGCCAGAACCAGGACCAGTTGATGAATGCGACCTGCTCGGCGTCGGGAAGCTTGCTGAAGCCGTAGGTGGCAAAGAACTCGCTCTTTTGCGCGGCGGCGGCGTTCCAGATGCCCGGATCAGGCTGCCCTGGCGCACGGCCGGGAGCGGGCGGCAGATCGGGCCCGCCCGCGAAGGCCGCCATGATGTGGCGCAGCGTCTGCGCGGTCGGCGCGTTATCCAGATAGGTCCGCGCGGCGGCGATCACCGGCTCGATGGCGCGGCTGAGCGTCACGGCATCGCGCCCGGCGCGGGTCTCGTGGAATGCGATATTCTCGATCAGAAATGCGAGGCGCGCCTGCCGAACCGGATCCTGGCGGATGAGCGGGATCAGGGCGCGCGCCGGAATGATCGCATCGGCGTTTCCGGGATAGACCGTCTCCAGCCGGTTGATCAGCCGGTCCAGGTGGTGCCAGTAGGCGAAACGCTCCTGTTCCAGCGGCAGTTTCTCGGAAAAGGCCGACAGCAGCCGCTTGGCCATGGCACCGGTGGCGCGGGTTTGGAAGCAGGTTTCGAGATACCATCCGTCGTACTGCCGGGGCAAGGCCGCCTGACGGAATTTGTCGCCGAAGTCGTTGTTCGCGGCCCACGCCTCGCCGCTCTTCCCGGCATAATCCGCCAAAACTTGAAAGAGCTCGCCAGCCGCCTGGGATGAATCGGCGTCCACCGGCGCAATCTGGAGGAACTGCCGGTAGCGCGCGGCAGCCGCGGAATAATCGCCCACCAGCTTCGCATTCTCAGCGGCGAGGCGCAAGATCCGGGGACCCGGATCGGCGCGCCGGGACAGGTAGCTGCGCAGAACACTGGACACCATCTGGGGCTGGCCGATGTCGCGACCCTCCTGCAACAAGGTGATCAGCTCTTCCGGCAGCAGGCTTTCAACCGAGCTCTGCGCGCGGCTCAGCAACTCGTTAAATTTATCAGCCCCGGGTTTTGCGGCAGGGGCGGCTGCGGAGGCTTGCGCCAGAGCCGTCCAGACCGACCCGAGCATGCACGTGACAAGAATGAATCGTTTCATGAACTATTTCTCCTGTTTCGTTCTGTACAACGGTTACATCAAACGCGCCTCGATCTTGGGCAACACCGCTCGCGCAGTTTCAGCGTGCGGGCTGTCGGGGTATTCCAGAAGGAGCTTTTTGCACTTCTCCTGGGCTTTCACAAAATCGCCCGTCTGGAAGGCGACCAACACCCACTTCATCAGCATGGCGTCGAGAAACGAAGCGTCGGGATAGTCCTGAAACGTCTGTTCCAGGAGCGAATTGGCCTGAGCCAGGTCGTTTTGGGCAATGTTATAATCGATCACCTTGCCCAGTGCGGGGCCGGCAAAGGTGCTTTTGGGATACCGCTGCACGCACGTCATGTACGACTGGATCGAGGTGCTGTCGCCGGCTTTCAGCATCGCCTCGCGGGTCTTGCCGGTCGCCTTGGCCAGATTCGCCTGAAAGATGGCTTCTTCCGTCTTGGCAATCTCGAATTGGGCCTCGGCCTTGGCGTCCATGCTGGCGCTCGCCAGTTGGGTAATCTTCTTGAAAACCGATATCGCTTCCGTATACTGTTTTTCTTCCAGCCGGATCTTGCCCACGCCGAGCAGCGCGTCGGCGACCAGCGGCGAGTCGGGGTAGAACCTGCTGAAGGTCTCGCAGGTCGCCAGAGCCTCTACAAGCTGGCCGGCCTCGATGTGGAGCTCCCACTTGGCTTTGAACGCCTCCTGCTTGATCGCTTCGCCGATGTCGCGGTTGTCGCTGGTGATGACCATTTCGACACGCGTGATTCCCTCGGCGACCCGCGCGATGGTGCCGCCCATCAGCCCCATGCTTTTGAAGATGCGGGCCAGTTCGAGATAGGCGTTGGCCTCGACCAGGTTCTTTTTCGCCCGCAACACGGGATCAAACACCACGTCCGTCGTTGATTCGACGGTGTTGTTGATCTCGCCAGCCACCGTCACGACGGCATCCACGACACGCGGCACGTCGCCCTGGATGTGCAGATTGTCGGTATAGGCGACGTACACTTCGTCTTCGACGGAGCAGGCAAGCTGGTTGTCCGACTGATCCGCCGACAACGATTCGTCCGCGCGCACGATGTCGACGTAACCCGCGAACCGGCCGCTGCGGAAAACCGTGTTGGAGCCCTGTTCGACGAGTTTCACATCGACGCGGTCGCGCGTCTGGTAGCGCATCGCGCTGGCGTCGGCAAACGCCGACTGCGCCCCGTCCTCCGAGCGGACCTTGTAGCGGGAGATCACGCTCAGGGTGATTGTTTCGGCCTTGTCACTGGTGTCCAGATCGGCATCCATGACCTGGATGAAGAGCGGTTGGCCGAGAAACGCGGCGGCCGCGCGCGTCTCCAGATCGCCCATCAGCAGGTCGATCGCTCCGGTGGATACCATGCGGACCGTGGCGGTGCGCAACACATTGCCCGATCCGTCCCGCGTGCTTTCATCAATGAACTTCGCGGTCACCTTCTGGCCGCCCACCAGTTGAAGCACGCGGTCGCCCGGCACGGGCACGCCGATCGCCGTCGGCAGCGAGGAAATCAAAATTTGCGCATCGGGCGTCAGGAGCTGGCACTCAATGGTCTCCTTGTCGCCCGCATCGGTCTCCAGCACCATCGAGATCTTCTTGCCCATCTTCAGCATGATGGGGAAGTCGGCATCCTCAACCTTGACGTAGAAGCGCCGGCCGGCTTCGGCGAAGGCGATGGTCGGGCTGTCGGGATCCACAAACGTTCCGACCAGGCTGAGCGCTTCGATCGCCTTGCTCCAGTTTTCCTGGGCGAAGTGGCACATGCCGATGTAATAATAGGCCTGATTGGCCCACATGGTGTTCGGGTACTTGGTCGTGATATGGCGGAGCACGGGGAACGCGCGGGCATACTGCCGGGTCTGGAAGTAGGCCGTCCCCGTAAGGTACATCGCCTCCAGAAACCACTCGCGATCCTCGCCCATGGCGAGCTTGTCTTCCGGCTCGAGCACCCGGAGCCGGTTCAGATAGTTGATCGCCTCAGGAACCTTCTCGTTGGCCTTGATGTAGTGCTTGCCCAGCGCCAGACAGGCCGGGAAGACCGAGCGGGAAGACGGGAACTGCGCGATCACCGTCTCAATCATCTTGAGTCCGCGGTCGCGTTCGCCCGAATCGAGCAGTTCCTTGCCGAGATCCAGCAACCGGCGCGCCTCGAGTTCGCCCGAAGCCGCCGCCGCCGCCCGGTCCATCGCCGCCGTGGGCGGCGCGTCGCGCTCGCCCGGAGCCGCCGCCGGAGCCGCCGCCGGGGTCCTGCCCTGCGCACGCGCCGCGACGGGCAGCATCAGCACGCTCGCCCCGGCCATCAGGGTGACAACGGCAAAGCAGGTGAGTGGATTGCGTTTAGTGTGCATCATCTGTTCCTCCTGGACCAACTTTCAGACGCTCCAAATGGATATGCGCCGTGTTTGACTCGCGACTTTTCGGGTACTTCTTCATGACATCTCTCAAAGCGCCGATGAAATTGGCCTGCTCTTTCGCGCCCTGGTAGACGAACGCGATGCGCAGCGCCGCCCGCGAGGCCGCCGATTCAAAAAACTTCTCGACACCACGCAATTCCGCCAGCGCCTGCTCCTTCTGTTTCAGACGCAGGAGAAGCTCCGCAATCCGAAAGTATTTCTCCGGCTCGTTGGAGGATAGCTTGAAGCATTCGATCGCCTCGGCAAATTCCCCGTTCGTTTCGAACAGTTCCGCCCTCAACCACTGGGCCTTGTCCGCATACGCGGGCATCTTGATCACCTCTTCGGAGATCTTGAGCCCCTTTTCGATGGGATCGGTGGCGATGCTGCTCCCGCTCTTTCCCAGCCCATGGTAGAACGCCAGCAGGGCGAAACGGCCATAATCGGGGGCCCGCATGTTCTGGCAGGCGTTGATGACCATCCCCTCGTCAACCAGTTTGGCCCAAGCGATGAAATCGTCGCGGTTTTTGTCGTTCCACAGGTTCTGCTTGATGTTGCTGTAGGCGCTCTTCGCCATCGGAACGTCTTTCAGCGAGGACACCATGACCTTCATCAGCCGGAAAATCGTCTCGTTGTCCATCTTGGCGAAGTTGAGTTTGCCGTAGTATTCCTTGATCTTCGCCTGCTGACCTTTCTTACCGAACTCCTCCATGAAACGGCAGACGAGATCGAAAAGACCGGGCTTGTAGGTCGCGGCAAACTGCTTGTCGAGGCGCGCCACCCACTTGTCGATGTCGCCCTCCTCGCGATAGCGGAACTCGGCCAAAACCAGACGGTACTCGGTATCGTCGAGGAACCGACCCTCCATGACGCCGGACCAATACCGGTAATACGCTATCCGCTGGGCGTCCTCCTCCTTTTCAAAGACGCCGAACCGGTCAATCATGACGCGCATGTCCTGCCAGTATTTGGTCTCGTCCGGCGCTTCCGGTTTCTGCCGCGTGGTCTTGGCGCGGGTATAGAAATCGCTCATCTTCTTGTTGTCGGTCTGCAGCCGGATGTAGATGTAACTCGCCCGATCAATCGCCTGCCACGCCGATTCGGGGTGGAGGGAACGGAACTCAACGGCGACTTGATCATAATATTTGACCGCGTCGGCGTACTTTTCCTCGCTATACAGATCATTCGCGATGCCGACCAGCGCGGGTCCGGCCAGGACATGCTTCGCGTAGCCGGGATCCGCCACCATCTTCTTCCACGCGATCACGGCGTTCTTCTTGTTGCCTGTCTCGAAATGACAGACCCCTTGATAATACAGCGCGGCTGCGGCATACAGCACCTCATCCGGGAAATAATCAACCACCTCTTTGAACGTCCGCACCGCCTCGCTCCGCTTGTTGTCAAACATCTGGCTGCGACCCTTGCGCACGAGCGCGTAGGCCACAGCGGGCGAACGGGGGTTCGCGACGACAAACGCATTGTACTCGACGGCGGCCGACCGATATTCCTTGTTGAGAAACACCTTGTCGGCCTTGCTCAACGTGGTCGCCTCAAAGGTGTCCAGCTTCTTGAAATCGGCCTCGGAAATGGTGACCTCGTCCCGGTCCAGGGTGGTCTGCGCACGGCCAACGCCGACGGCCGACAACCCGGCGCACACCAACAACACCCCCAGACGGCCCGCGTACAGCCCGACCCGTGGAATCGCAAATTGTTTTTCGAGCCTCCGCATAACCCACCGCCCCTGATGCTCACCGGACGCACCGCATATGCGCCGGAAGGGTAATAGCAGAAAACATGCCAAAGGAAAGGAACAGCCCAGCGTGAAACCCGATCAGACAGGCCCGGCACTATACTGCATCCTTGTTCTGGCTGTCAACGATCCTTTTTACGAATGTGCACGTGCAGGAGGCGCTTACAAAACGGGTGGTCACACCTTTGAAGGGGTATTGCACGCGCCTTCATGATGACTCTGCCGCACCTTCCGAGCATCGGCGGCATATAAAAGAACTCCAAACAGGGCCTTACCGGCCCCATTTGGAGCTGCGAATCCCGCATACTCAATGATGCAGCCACCGGTCAGGGGGTTGCGGTGTCGGGATAGCGGAAGACGCCCCCGGCATAGTTGCTGAGGACCAGATCGGTCCCGTCGCGGGCGGTCACGTAGTCGGGCGCGATCGGGATCTTGCCCCCGCCGCCCGGCGCGTCAATCACATAGGTCGGCACCGCGTAGCCGCTCGTGTGGCCGCGGAGACCGCGGATGATCTCGACCCCCTGGGCAACGGTCGTTCGGAAATGCTGCGACCCGGAGATCGGGTCGCACTGGTAGAGGTAATACGGTTTGACCCGCATTTTCATCACACCGTGCATCAGCGCCTTCATTGTCCCGACCGAGTCGTTGATCCCCTTCAGCAGCACCGTTTGCGAGCCGAGCGGTATCCCCGCGTCGGCCAGCATCCCGGCGGCACGGGTCGTCTCGTAGCAGCACTCATCCGGATGGGAGAAGTGGAGGCTCATCCAGAGCGGATGGTACTTGCGGAGCATCCGTGCCAACTGTGGTGTAACCCGCTGCGGCAGAACGGCCGGAACTTTCGTGCCGATGCGGATGACCTCAATGTGCGGGATGGCGCGCAGGCTCGCCAAGATCCACTCCAACTGGTCGTCAGGAAGGGTCAGCGGATCGCCCCCCGAGAGCAGCACGTCGCGGATCTCAGGATGGCTGGCGATGTAGGCAAACGCCGCGCCAAGACGCTCGCGACTGGGCGTCAGGTCGCCCTGGCCGACCACCCGCGACCGCGTGCAGTAGCGGCAGTAGGTCGAACAGAAGTCCGTTGCCAGCAGCAGCACCCGGTCGGGATAGCGGTGGACCAGCCCGTGGACCGGACTTTGCCCCTCTTCGCCCAGAGGGTCGTCCGCCTCGCCGGGACAGCGCCGCAGCTCGTAGACCGTCGGTATCACCATCCGCCGGATCGCTTGATCGGGATCGTGCGCCGACACCAATCCCATGTAATGCGGGGTGATCGCGGCCGGAAGCATCCCGGATGTCTGCTCCAGCGCCACCCGCTCCTCGGTGGTCAGATTCACCATGAGGCGAAGCTGATCCAGGGTGTGGATGCGATTGCGCAGTTGCCAGTGCCAATCCGACCATTGCGCGTCGGTTGCTTCCGGGAAGAACACCCGTCTGAAAGCCCGGATGCGCGGCGTCATCCGCATCACCCGCTTCGCACCCGGCGCGGCGGCCGGTGCGGACGTCAACTCATTCGCCGCTCCGAAGAACGACGAAATACAACTCGGAGGCTCATCGTCTTGATCAATCAAGACGAATGGAGCCGCTCCCTCGTGCTGTGAAACTGTGTTCACTGCACCTCTCCTGTTTTTGGGGTCTCTTCGGACCGGCGTCGCCCCCGAATACGCCAACGGCCGGGCGCATCGCGCCGCGGCCATCGTGCCTGCCTCCGAAGCAGAACATGCCTTGAAACCTCTGTGTCGCGTTTCTCTGCATTGTCGCTGAACGCTTCGCCTAGCCTGCCCTCGCCAGCCGCCTCACTCGGACGACTGAAGCCAAGAGGTCCTTTGTTAGACACGCGTATAGACCCTCTCGCCGACACTGTCAAGCGGAAATTTAAAAAAACCGTGCGGGGGGGGCGATCAGGGAAAAGTCCGCTTGACATTATTGATCTGTTCGGGCATCCTCATGTCCTCTGATCATGCGTCGGAGACGC
>VGWG01000050.1 GCA_016873675.1 Lentisphaerota bacterium
CAATGATCTGGAATGCGACGCCGAGGTGCGAGCCGAAGTCCCCGAGGCGATCCGTCAGTCCCGTGTCGGCGCCGGCGGCGATGGCGCCCATGCGGGCCGCCGCGCGAAAAAGATCGGCGGTCTTGTGCTGATGGACGTAGGCCACGGTCGCGGCGTCGGCCTGGCCGCCGCATGCGAGATCCTCGATCTGGCCGCCGATGATTCCGCCAGCGCCGGCAGCCCCGGCCAGCTCGCCGACCAGGATGCCGGGAATGGCGGGATCACAAGCGGGTGTGCGGGCGAGCAGTTCAAAGGCGAGGCTCTGCAGGGCGTCGCCCGCGAGGACGGCGGTGGACTCGCCGTAGCGCGCCCAGACGGTCGGCTGGCCGCGGCGGACCGTGTCGTTGTCCATGCAGGGCAGGTCGTCATGAACGAGCGTGTAGGCGTGCAGCAATTCGACCGCGATGGCGGGATGCCAGGCGGCGTCGCCCGTGCCGCCTGCGGCCTCGGCGGCGGCCAGGCAGAGGATCGGACGCAGCCGTTTGCCGCCTGTGACGACGGCATGCCGCATGGCTTGTGAGAGGACGGCCGGACGCTGGTCGGCCGGCGGCAGCCATTCCAGTAGCCGCTGCGCGACGGCGACTTGTCGCTCCGCGAGATAGGCGGTTAAATCAAACATGTGACCAGTTTAGCAATCGCGAGGGTTGAAGTAAAGTAACGGGTGTGCTACACTGAACGCGTCGCAACCCAACAGATCGGAGCCTCGGTATGATCATCGGACACGCGCACACCTGTTTCACGGTCGGCAATCTGGATCAGATGGTTTCCTTTTATGTGGACAAACTCGGACTGAAGCTGGCGTTTGAGTTCCGACGCGAAAACGGCGCCCGCTTCGGTGTCTACCTGCGCCTCGGACCGCGCACGTTCCTCGAGTTTTTCGAAGGCGAACTGGCGGCCCGGGCTGACCGGCAGAGCTACGCCCACATCTGTCTCGAATGCGATGATGTCACCCAAACTGTTGCCGAGCTGCGATCCCGCGGCGTGAATGTCTCCGATCCCACCCTGGGCATGGATCACAGTTGGCAGGCCTGGCTGTCTGACCCGCAGGGCAACCGGATCGAGCTGCACTCCTACACGCCACCGAGCTGGCAGACGCCGCATCTGTAATCTGGATTCCGATTGCCCAGGGCTCACGGCCGGTCGCTGGTTGCGGCGGAACTCACCCGTTCGATCTTGTCACGCAGCCCGGCAAGATCGGGGATAAGCCTGGCGGCGCGGCGCCAGAAAGCGACGGCCTCTTCGTCGCGGCGGAGGGCGTGAAGGACGTCTCCAATGTGGTCCAGGATCACGCCGTCCTCCTCCGGTGCCAGTCGGGCGGCGATCAGCAGTTGCGTCAGCGCGTCGTTGAATCGGCCGAGGCGATAGTAGACCCATCCGAGCGTGTCGATATAGGCGTAGACGCGCGGTTCGTGGGTCAGCGCGCGCGTCACCCACTCGAGCGCCTCATCGAGCCGCTCGCCATTGACCGCCCACATGTAGGCGAGGTGGTTCATGATGGCGTGGGCGTTGGTGTGGACGGAGAGGGCTTCGCAGAAGACGTCGGCGGCCTGGTCATCGTGATCCAGATCGTCCAGGGCGGCGCCGAGGGTGAGAGAATAGGTGGATGACGGCTGGATGCCCGCGCGCCGAGCCGCATCACGGCCAGCGAGGAGGGCGGCGGCGGCGGCCTCGGGCTGGTCCAACATCGTCCAAGCGTATGACGCGACGAGGGCCTCTCTGAGGGGCTGCGGCGATGACGCGATGCGGGCGGTCAGGCGGCTCACGCCGGTGGTGTCTGCCAGGGCGTGAAAGGATTCGCCGATCCTGCGAGCGGCGGGATTGCAGGCTGGGTCGGTATCCAGGGCCGACCAATAGGCGCGTATCGCGCGGTTCGTGAAACCGGAGCGGAGCAGGGCGTCGCCGTAAAAGGTCTGGGCGATGGCCTTTTCCTCCGGATCAGAAGCGGTGTCGATCATGATCTGGATGAGCGGCAGGGCGCGTGCAGGCGCCGGGGGAGGGGCGAGGATGAAGTGACGCGCCCACTGGAGGGGCGCCTGCAGCAGGATCGGGGGGAGATTGGTGGCGGTTGCTTGCTGGCGCAAGAGGCGAACGGCTGTCCGGTCCTGGTCGGCCTTGAATCGGTTGCGGACTTCGCCCAGGGTTGCGCCGGCCGCAGCTTCGGCGTTGCCGCGCAGGGCTCGGACGCGGGCATAAGCTCCGGCCGCGCCCGCAAAATCCCCGGACGTCTCGGCCAGTTGGGCGAGCGTGATCCAAGCCTCGGTGGATTCCGGCTGGCGGCGAACCTGCGCCCTGACGAGGGCGAGCGCCTCGTTGGTGCGTCCGCCTTCCAGCAGCCTGAGTGTGGCGAGGGAGAAGGGCGGGTCGCTGGCGGGGTCCAAGCGGTGGGCCTGAAGATAGGCGTCGCCCGCTTCAACCGATGTGCGGCCGACGGCCGTTTCCAGCAACAGGCCCGTGGCGTAATGGGCCAGCGCGGACGAAAATACCCCGTCTTCCGACCGGCCCTTCGGTTGCGGCGGGAGACGGGGTGCTCTCAGGGTTCCGCATCCCGCTGAAAGCACCATGCACACGCATGCCATCAGCTTTGCGGCAGTCATCGAGTCACGACCTACTTGTTCTTGTGGCGATTGGCCTTCAGGCGTTTGCGGTGCTTGTGCTTGGACATTTTGGCGCGGCGTTTCTTCTTGATCGTTCCCACGTGTTGAGTCTCCTTGGGTTCAGGAATCCGGGCCCGTCCCGATGCCGGAGCGCGCCCGCATTCAGATTCAGATGATAACCTTGTTCAACGGCAGTTCGATGATCCCCTCCGCGCCAGCCTGGCGCAGTTGGGGGATAATGTCGCGCACCACCTTCTCCTCCACGACCGATTCGACAGCGTGCCAGTTGGGGTCGCTGAGCGGCATCACCGTCGGGGCGTGCAGCGCCGGCAGGATGGCCGTGATCGCGTCGAGCGACCGGGCGGGAGCGTTCATTTTCAGGAGCACGCGGGATTCGGCCGCCAGCGCGCCGCCGAGAAGCAGCGCGAGCTGCTCGATCTTGGCGCGTTTTACCGGATCCAGCCATGCCTTTTTGTTGGCGATCAGACGGGTGGTGGATTCCAGCACCACGTCCACGATGCGCAGGTTGTTGGCGCGCAGGGACGAACCCGTCTCGGTCAGCTCAACAATGGCGTCAACCAGCTCGGGGGCCTTGACTTCGGTGGCGCCCCACGAGAATTCGACATCGGCCTCGACGCCGTGCTTGGCGAGATAGCGCTTGGTCAGCCCGACCGCCTCGGTAGCGATCCGTTTGCCCATCAGGTCTTTGGGTTCTTTAATGGGCGATTCATTCGGAACGGCGACCACCCAGCGCACCGGGCGCATCCCCTGCTTGGCGTAAATGAGCTCGGCGACTTCGACAACGTCGGAGTTGTTCTCGTAGATCCAGTCGTATCCCGTGATGCCGGCTTCCAGCACGCCGAGCTCGACGTAGCGGCTGATCTCCTGAGCCCGGATCAGGCGGCAACTGAGCCCCGCATCGTCCACGCTCGGCATGTATGAACGCGAGCCGACGGACACGGAAAAGCCGGCCTTCTTCATCATGTTGCAGGTGGCCTCCTGGAGGCTGCCTTTGGGTAAGCCAAGAATGACGGGCATCAAAAATCCTCGCTTATGGGTAAAAACAGGCACTCATGATAACGAACGGAGGCGCGCTTGGCAACAGCAATTATCGGTCATCCGGGCAGTCATCAGGGCACCACCGCGAGCCAGGCGCGCACCGCGTCGGAGAGGGGCTCGACGGCGGCGATGGTCACCAGTTCATCATCCATCTCACCGGGGATGAGGACGCGGTCTCCCGGCCGTCGGCCTTCCAGACACTGGGCCAGCTTGCTCCGGCAGGAGATAATGTTGAGCGCCTCGTCGCGGTCCCACTCGCCGAGGATGGTGTAGGTTCGGGTCGACGTGTCCGGGTAGGCGAGGGTGACGGCGACGCCCATCCCCGCCTTGTCGGTGTGCATGCCGGTGAAATCGGTCCCCTTCATCTGCTTGAGGTCGTTGTCCATTTCCGCCTGCCGTTGCAGCAGGAGCCCCTGCTGGTGTTTGGCGGCCTGATACTCGAAGTTTTCACGGAGGTCGCCGTAGCTGCGCGCTGTGGCGATTTCCTGGCTGTTTTTGGGGAGCGCAACCTCGACCAACTGGCGGTAAGCGACCTGACGCTCGGCGAGCGAACGCCACGACGTCTGCCGCGTCAGGTCTGCGGCCTGGGCGGTGGCGCTGGTCTTGCGGCGGGCGGCGAGATTGGGCTCGATCTTGATCATGTGATTCAGCAGCCGGCGATGCGACGCGGGGTCCCAGGCGGGTGAGGCCTGCACCCGTTCAAACATCGCCTGGCGCTGAAGCGCATCCATCGCGCTGAAGGCGGCGTCAAAGCCCTTGACGTGATCAAACACGAGCCGGATGGCGTTCTGCATCCGCAACGCCTCGTAAGCCCGCTTTTCCTCGAGCAGGTTGATGCTCTGCATCAAGAGGTCGTACAGTGAGGGGAGGTTCCAGTTGGCGAACGCCTCGCGGTTCCGGATCGCCCAGGTGAGCAGGACCGGATGGGGAACGGAGGCCCGGAGAATATCGCGGCAGAGGCGTTGCGCCTCACCGTCGGCGGGGCCGCCGTACAGGATCTGCAGCACCTCGCATGCGAGGTTGTAGGGGAGGCGCGGCAGCATCGCGACGATCCGGTGCTGCGCCGATTTGTCATCACGGAGCAGGTAGCCCGCCAGATCTGACGCCTCCCGGGCGGTGATCTGCTCGGCGGCCTTGATGAACCGGTTGTCTTCCCAGAGGTGAGCCTTCAGCGGCACCGCATCGGGCGTGGCCAGCCCCAGCCGCTGGACGGTGATGGCGAGGCGGGCGTAGGTGCCCGGATCGGTGTTATAGGCGCCCTTGAGGCCGAAGGCGAGCCGGTCGGAGAGGACGGCGGCGGCACCGGCGATCTTGTCGGGCATCTGCGTCTCGAGTTCGCCGATCAACGTGAGGATGCGCGCGATATCCCGTTCGCGCCCCAGGGCCGCCATCCACGCGTCGCCATAATTCTGCGCGTGCGTGCGGATGGTGATGGGCTCGGTCCGCTTGGCGGGAATTTCGACCAGCGGATCACGCTTCAATCCCTTGCGGGCCCCGTCCCAGAACGTCTTCCACTGCGCGGCGGTCACGATGTGGGCGTCAGTGAGGGTCTTTTCGAGCTTGGTCACGGACAGCGGGCCGAAGTTGCGCAACGCCAGGCGGACGATCTCGTCGGGGCGCTCGCGGATCAGCGTGTCCAGCCCCGCCGGATCCTTGTGGCGGCGAGCGAGCAGGTGGCTGTCATCCACCAGCGTCAGCGATTCGGAGGCGTAGGCGTAGGTCATCTGATGGCCGGGTTTGCCGACGAAATCAACCGTGAGCTTCTTGTAAAAGTCGTCGAGCCGCTTGATGACCCCGAAGCCCCAGGTGCGGTCGCTGCAAAAAACGCCCGGCTGAAGCGCGCGGAGCAGTTCCAGTCGGCGGAAGGACTCGATGGGCGACACTTCGCCAAAAGCGACGCTGTCGACAAAGGCGATGAGGGTGCGGTCTTGACAGATCGCGTGAACGGCCTCGCGACAGGCCTTTCCGAACGCGCGATCATCCGCGCGGTCGGCGGCTTGCGCGCGCTGGCTGGCAAGCAATGCGTTCACGTCGGGGGTCGTCTCGGCGGGTGTACGATCCATAACTCTGCGGTCCTCCGGTCCGGAAAAGATCAAAAACGAGGGAAGATCATATCACGTTGCAGCCGGTTTGAAAAAGCGGAAAAATGCCGCGCTTGCAATCCGCCTCCCAAAGGCGGTATTCTTAGAGGCCATGTCGGCCGTCTAACGGCGGAAGAAAAGGGGCTGATGAATCATGGCAAGGCATCATGCAGAACGGCTGACGCGTGACCGGACGCGGCAGATCAGCCTGGGCGGGGTCGCTATCGGCGGCGGCGCGCCGGTGAGCGTGCAGACCATGACCACGAGCGACACGCGCGATGTGGTTGCAACCGTCACGCAGATCCAGGCGGCGGCCGAGGCGGGAGCGGACATTGTCCGCGTCGCCATTCCCGATGCCGATGCGGCCGCCGCATTGCGCGCGATCCGCAGGCAGGTTACGGTCCCGCTGGTGGCCGACATCCATTTCGACCACCGTCTCGCGCTTGCCGCAGTCGCCGCCGGCGTGGACGGGTTGCGCATCAATCCGGGAAACATCGGCGGCACCGAACAGGTGCGCGCGGTGGTGGCCGCCGCGCGGCCGAAGAAGATACCCATCCGCATCGGCGTCAACGGGGGCTCGCTGGAGCGCGACATTCTGGATCGTCATGGCGCGCCGACCGCCGAGGCACTGGTGGAGAGCGCGCTGCGGCATGTGGCGCTGCTGGAGTCCGAGGGCTACCACGAGATCAAGATTTCGGTCAAGGCGTCCGATGTCCCCCGAACGCTGGCGGCGTACCGGTTGCTGGCAGAACAAACCGCCTATCCGATCCATCTGGGCGTGACCGAAGCCGGGACGTTTCTGGCGGGGACGGTGCGCTCGTGCGTGGCGATGGGCGCGTTGTTGTTGGAAGGGTTGGGCGACACGATCCGCGTGTCGCTCACCGACACGCCGCTGAACGAGGTCAAGGTGGGCGTGGAGTTGCTGCGCGCCGCCGCGCTCCGCGCGCCCGGCGCGAGCGTCACGTCGTGCCCCACGTGCGGGCGGACGCAGGTGGACGTGGTGGACGTCGCGACCACCATCGAGATCCAGTTGGAACGCTACTATCGCGAGCATCCCAGCGCGCCACGGCCGCATGTCGCGGTTATGGGCTGTTTGGTCAATGGTCCAGGCGAAGCGCGCGGAGCCGACATCGCCTTGGCCGGCGGCAACGGCAAGTTCGCCCTCTATGTTCGGGGCGAACAGATCGCGGTGATCCCCGCGTGCGAGGCGGTCGGACGGGTGGTCGAGTGGGTGAAAACCTGGCGTCCCGGATGAACACGCGCTCATCATTGACGCCGCCGCGCTGTTCTGGCACACTTACCACTCATGAAAACGCGCTTGAAGTCTGCTTGCGAGAAGCTCGCGACCGAACACACCCACACAGAAGGCACCCGTATGGCACACAAAGAACCCGCTGTCGGTTCAAAAGGATGGCTCTCGTATCGGCCCGAAATCAAAGTTCTGGATGTGACGATTCGTGACGGCGGGTTGATGAATAACCATCAATTCACCCCCGATCTGGTGCGCGCGGTTTATCGCACGGCGTGCGAGGCCGGCGTGGACTACGTCGAGCTCGGCTACAAGAGTTCCAAGAAAGTGTTCACGACGACGGAGAACGGCCCGTGGAAGTTTTGTGACGAAGCGGCCCTGCGTGAGGTGATCGGCGACAAGAACCCCGCCGTCAAACTCGCCGTGATGGCCGACGCCGAACGGTGCGATTATCATACCGACATTCTGCCCCGCGAAAAGAGCGTGCTCGACATGATCCGCGTGGCCACCTATATCCACCAGATCCCCACGGCCGTCGAAATGATCAAGGACGCCCACGACAAGGGGTACGAGACAACCGTCAACCTGATGGCGATCTCGACCGTTCAGGAGAGCGAGTTGGACGCGGCTTTGGACGTTTTTGCGCAGACGCCGGTGGATGTCGTCTACCTGGTGGACAGCTTTGGCACGATGTATTCGGAGGAGATTCGGGCGCTGATGGCCAAATTCAGGCGCGTGACCGACGCCACGGGCAAGCAGGTGGGCATCCACACCCATAACAACTGCCAGCTCGCCTACGCCAACACCATCGAAGCGATCATCTGCGGTGCCAATTACCTCGACGCCAGCCTCGCCGGCCTCGGCCGCGGCTCGGGCAATTGCCAGATGGAACTGCTGCTGGGCTTCCTGCACAATCCCAAGTACCAACTGCGCCCGCTGCTGGCGTGCATCCGCGATCACATCGAGCCCCTGCGCAAGGAGTTCTTCTGGGGCTATAGCATCCCCTACATGATCACGGGCATTCTCAACCAGCATCCCCGCGACGCCATCGCATTCATGGAGAGCGGGAAATGCGATGACATCGTCAAGTTCTACGACAAGATGCGCGAGGCGGAGTAGGACGAGGCGCCTGGAAAACCTCAGGGTTTTCAGGCGAAGGGTTCAGGGTTCATGTATTGCCTTGTCCCTCCCGTCATCTCCTGCTAACCTGCAACACTTTCGGAAGGGTTCGAACAACCAAGCGCAGACGCGCAAAACCGCATAACGGAGCGAGTCATGTCATTACGTGGCGATCATTGGTCATTCTCGGATGACGGCAAAGAGTTTTCGTTTACCACGCGCGAGCATACCCACCCGTGGCGCAATTTGATCTTTACCGACCACCTGAAATCGAGTTTTACTCACACGGGCGCTGGCGGGGTGTGCGACCGATCTCCCGTGAACGATTGCCTGTGTCCCGACAACAATCCGCGCCTTGTCGCGGTGCGCGACCAGGAGAGCGGCGCTGTCTGGACCGTCAATGGCGTGGACTCGCCCAAGCAGCCTGCGGACTGGAAATGCACGCATGGCTTTGGCTACACGCGGATCCAGTCAAAAACCAGCGAGATTGCCGGGAGCGTGACCTACTTTGTGCCGGTGGACGAGGCCACGGAGATCTGGCAGATCCGGTTGGAGAACACCGGCAGCCGACCGCGCAAGCTGCGCGTCTTTCCCTGCGTCCTCTGGCGCTTTGGCCTGACCGGGTATGAGACTGGCTTCGACGATGTCTATTTCGCGGACACCATGATTGTCGGCACGTGCCATCACTGGCCGTTTGTCGACTACCGATCCACCTACAACAAGTTTGAGCGCGAATGGGATCGCGTCGGCTTCATGGCGTCGAACCCGGCCCCATCCGGCTTCGATTGCGTATTGGAGCAGTTTACCGGATCCGGGAGCTTTTCCGCAGGAGCCGAGGCCATCCAGTCTGGACGTTGCCGAAACTCGGTTCACAAGGGCCTCGATAGTTGCGGCGTCCTGCAGATGGACATCACCCTGGCGCCGGGCGCAGTCACTGACCTGGTCGTTCTGGTGGGCATGGCCCGGGACCCGTCCGATGCCGCACGCATTCGGGCCAAGTACGGCACGGTTGCTCAAGCGAACGCCGCTTTTGCCGCCCTGAAACAGTGGTGGACGGACTACTTGGGGCGGATGACCATCGAATTGCCGGACAGCGAGATGACCCTCTTTGCCAACAACTGGCACCGCTATAACATGTTCACCCGGTACTACTCCCGGTTCGGCGTGCGCGACACGGCGCAGGACATGGGCGCGGTTACGGCCTATGACCCGGAACGCGCACGGGCGCGGCTGATTCTGGTCTTGGAAACACAATACCGCGACGGGTGCACCCGCCATGATATCGACCTCCTCGGCTCGTTCCATCACCGCACCATCAACTCCGACCTTCCGCTGTGGTTGACCTGGCTGACGGCCCGGCACATCCGCGAGACCGGCGACTACGGCTGGCTCGATCACACATTCAGCTATGCGGATGGCGGCGAGGGGACCGTTTACGAGCATTGCGTGCGGGCGATCGACTATATCAAACAGGAAAGCGGCCGATTCGGCCTCCCCCTGACCAAGTGCGGCGACTGGAATGATTGTTTGGTGGGATCGGCCACTTCGGGCGTCAGCGTGTGGATGGGGTTGTTCTATCACCACAACCTGATGGATATGCATGAGTTGGCCATGCGCTCCGGGCATCCGGATGACGCGGCGCGGTTCTTGGCGCAGGCGCGCGCGCTGGCCGAATCCATCAACACCCATTGTTGGGACGGCCGCTGGTACCTGCTGGCGTTCGATGATGACGGCGGCGTCATCGGATCGAGCACCGAAACGGAAGGCCGAATCTGGGTCAATCCGCAGACATGGGCGATCCTGTCGGGCGTGGCGCCGGCGGATCGGGCCCGGACGAGCATGGAATCGGTGCAGGAGTTGATGGATACGCCGGTGGGGATTCCCCTGATGGCGCCGCCCTACACGAAGATCCAGAAGCGGATTGGTATGATTACGCGCTATGCCCCGGGGCATCATCACAATGGCAGCAGTTGGCACCATGCGGTGACCTGGGCGATGTTGGCGGAGTGCAAGATCGGCCGTCAAGACCGCGCGTTGGAACTTTTCAGGAAGCTGATTCCCGCCTACATGAGCCAGAAATGGGCGGAGCACACGGTCGAGCCGTACGTGTATGCGTCGTACACGAACACGGCGCCATCCGGCCAACTCGGCCGCACGGGCATCCCCTGGAACAGCGGCACCGTGTGCTGGATGTACCGGGTTTTGTTTGAGGGGTTTGCCGGGATTACGCCCGAGTACGACGGCTTGCGCGTGGATCCTCGTCTGCCTGCGGAATGGCCCAAAATCACCGTCAAGCGCCCCTACCGAGGCAGCATCTACCACATCACCATCGAAGCGCCCGAGCGCATGTCGAAGCGGGTGAAGGAACTGTACGTCGACGGGAAACCGGTGGCCGGTAACCTGATTCCGATCCTGCCTCCTGGGCGCGAGGCCACCATTCGGGTCGTGGTCGGCGCGTAGCGGCACGGGCGACGCCCACATAACGACCCTGGCTAAAAAGAAGGCGGCGGAACCGTACGTACGGGCTCGGGTGGTGTGTTTCCTGAAGGCGTGAGCGTGGCGTAGAAAAGGGAGATCTACCTCGGGCTAGATATCGTAGTTCGGTATGCCGCGGTCTTCACGGTCCTGGCTCCGTTGTAGAATGCCCTTCAAGGTGATGGACTGCAGAATGTCGTTCAGTTTCTCCTCGATCTCGGACCACACCTCGGCGGCGGCGCAGTCCGTGCGGCGTTCACACCCCGTGGCGCCCGCTGCACAGGCGGACAGTGCAATGGGCCCCTCCAGGATGGCGAGGATCTCCCGCATGGTCAACGACGCCGGGGTCCGCGCCAAAACATAGCCACCACGCGCCCCGCGCGTGGCGCTCAATAGTCCGGCTCCTTTCAACGGGTTGATCACCTGCCACAGGTATTTTTGAGAAATCCCCTGCCGCCGGGAAATATCCGCCAGTGTCACCGGCCCGGCTTTCTGGTGGAGAGCCACATCCAGCAATACCCGCAACCCATACCGCCCTTTGGTTGAAACGACCATGTGCCACCTCGTGCTCGCTCGTCTTCGCACCCTTCAGGTGAGACTTCACTGCCGGATCTTTGGCTTAATCGCTAGAGATTATAGACGATCACGGCTGAACCGGTCAAGCGAGCGAATATGAAAAAACGTTTGACGCATTTCACTCTATCATCTATAGTTTAACTTTAGTTTTTATTGCGGAGGTGCGTATGTCGGTTCCGAATTCCAAGTTATCCACCCTCCTTGCCCAGGCCGGGTCCCGCCGCGACCCGGCGACCGGCGCGATCTCCGTGCCCGTCTATCAGACTGCCTCGTTCAGTCACCCCGCCCTGGGACGCTCCACCGGCTTTGACTATTCCCGCACCTCCAACCCCACGCGGCTGGCGCTGGAAGAGACTCTGGCGGCGGCCGACGGCGGCGCCCGCGGCTTCGCCTTTGCCTCGGGTCTGGCCGCGCTCGACACCCTCCTGCGCCTCTTCGCCCCCGGCGACCGCATCGTGGTCACCGAGGATCTTTACGGCGGGACCTTCCGCCTGTTCGAGCGGGTCTTCCGTCCGCTCGGCATCGACGCCCGCTACGTGGACACCGCCGACACCGCCGCCGTGGGGCGGGCCCTCGATGATCCGCGCATGCGGGCCGTCTTCGTCGAGACCCCCACCAATCCGCTGCTCAAGATCGCCGACCTCCGCGCGCTCGCCGCCCGGACCCGCCCCCGCGGTGCGCTGCTGATCGTTGATAACACCTTCCTCACCCCCTGTCTGCAGCGCCCCTTGGAACTCGGCGCCGACGTGGTGACCTACAGCGCCACTAAATTCCTTGCAGGCCACAACGATGTGGTTGCCGGCGCGCTGGTTGTTCGCACCCCGGAGCTGGCCGACAAGATCGCGTTTCTGCAGAATGCCTGCGGCGCCGTCCTGGGTCCGCAGGACGCCTGGCTCACCCTCCGCGGACTCAAGACACTGCCCCTCCGACTCCGTCAGCAGCAGGAGAACGCCACTGCCATCGCCGTCTGGCTCTCCGGCCACCCCCGCGTGCGCCGCGTCCTCTACCCCGGGATACCCGCCCATCCCGGACACGAGATCCTCGTCCGCGAGGGCAGCGGCTTCGGTGGCATGATCGCCTTCGAGGTTGACGACCCCGACCGCATACCCGCCATCCTCGAAAACGTGCATGTCTTTCTCTTTGCCGAAAGCCTGGGCGGCGTGGAGTCGCTGATCACCTATCCTGCGGTGCAGACGCACGCCGACATCGCCCCCGCGACCCGCGAGCGCCTGGGGATCAACGCCCGCCTCCTCCGCCTCTCGGTGGGGATCGAAGACAGGGATGACCTGATTCGCGATCTGGCGTCCGTCCTCTGAAACGCGATGCGCCGGGCCCTGACTACCGGAACTCGGCCCATTCCGGTTCGGTGGCGAAGACCCAGCGGTAGTACTCGGATCCCTGGAGGTCCACAGCGGCGTCTTCGTCAATGATGACCGTGCACCGCGGGTGGAGTTGCAACGCCGAGGCGGTCACCATCGCGGTGATCGGACCCTCGACCGCCCGCGCCAGGATGGCGGCCTTCTCCCTGCCGGTCACGAGCAGCAGGCAGCGCCGGCTCTCCTGGATGGTGCCCACGCCCATGGTCAGCGCGCGCGCCGGCACGCGCCCCTCGTCGCCGCCAAACAGGGCCGCATTCTGGCGGCGCGTGGAGGGGGTGAGCGCCTTTTCGCGCGTGCGGGAGAGCAAGGCCGACAGGGGTTCGTTGAAGCCGATGTGGCCGTCCGAGCCGATGCCGAGCAGTTGCAGGTCGATGCCGCCGCACTCGGCGATCCGGCGCTCGTACCGCGCGCATTCGGCGGCCAGATCGGGGGCGACGCCGTTGAGCACGTGGGTGTTGCGCACGTCGATGTTGACGTGCCGGAACAGGAGCGCGTTCATGTACTGGCGGTACGAATCGGGGTGATCCGGCGCCAGGCCGACGTACTCGTCGAGGTTGAAGGTCCGGCAGAGAGAGAAGTCGAGGCCGTCCTCGCGGTGACGGCGGACCAGCTCGGCGTAGACCCGTTCCATGGTCCGGCCCGTGGCGAGCCCCAGCACCAGGGTGGGCTGATCGTGCAGCGCCCGGGCAATCAGGTTCGCCGTGAGCGCGGCGGCGGATGCGGCTGTGGGGCGGATGATGACTTCCATGCGGGTGTTCCTATCTCATGCGGGCGGCCATCCGGTTGCGGACATCGCTCTCGAACCGGCGGATGCTCGCGGTGACGTAATCCACCGGATCGCGCGTGCCGTCGGCGATCAACGGGGTCAGGTCCAGGGCGAAGGCGGCCATTTCGCGGGTGTCGGCGGCGTGCGATTCGAGCAGCGTCGCGTTGGCGCGCGCGCGGCCCAGCGTGGCAAGATCGTAGCGCTTGCCGCCGGCGATCTGCGAGTCGTAGGCGCCGTAAAGCGCGGCCTGCAGGTTCGGACGGGCGCTGACGTCCAGCACGATCTTCTCATCGTCGGGCAGCCAGTCGAGGTTGCGCCAGACCTCGCATCCGCAGACGCGCGCCGGGCGCTGCGCCGGGTGGAGTTGACGGCACGCGGCGATCACGGCGAGGGAGACGGCGACGTGGGTGTCGTGTTTGTCGGCCGGATTATGCGTGTAGACCACCTGCGCTCGCACCGCCCGCAGCAGCGCGGCCAGGTCGTCCACCAGATCGGGACAGCCGGGCGTCTTGGCCTCGGCCGAGGTGAAGTCGAGCTGCGCGACGAAGCTGTACCGCCCGATTTGGGCAGCCGTCCGCTGCTCGGTTCGCCGCACGCGGCACAGGTCGTCGTTTGACACGCCGGCATAAGGGCCGACGCGCGCCGATCCGGCCCCGTTCGTGCAGGTGACGCCGCCGAAGTGCGGGGACGGGCCATCGAAGCAGGCCAGGATGCCGTGCATGGCCATGAACTCGACGTCGTCCTGATGAGCCCCGATGCCAAGGTGCGTCGTGCGCGCCAGGGCGTCGGCGACGGGCGCGCCGTCGGGAACGAAGCAATCGGCCGTGGCATGAGATAACGTCACGCGGGCACCCTTTCCGGCAGGCTGGCTGCGGCCACGGCCTGGCCCACCCGGCGGCTCTGCTCGTCCGGCGCGCTCACGTCCATGCGCGCGGCGCATTCGGGCGCGGCGGCGTTTAAAACCTCCCGCGCGCGCTGAATGAGGATGTCGCCCCCGGCGCCGGTCAGCACCCGGCCCAGCACCAGCACGTGGCGGAAATCGTAGAACTCGGCGAAGAGTGGCAGCGTTTCCCCCAGGTACACCCCGAGGGTCTCGTAGATCGGCGCCGCGCGCGGATCACCGCGCGCCAGGAGGTCCTGAACGTGCAGCAGGCGTTCGGGTTGGCCCATCTCAGCCGGACAGACAATGCCCGCCGCCGGCAGCAGCTTGTTGACCGCCTGCTGCGAAAAATACAGGCATCCAACCCCCCGGTCCCCGGACCATTCATCGGCCGGCGCAGCCGGATTCTCGTCCACGGGAACGAACGCCAGCTCGGTGATCCAGCCGCGCATCCGGCCCTCGGGATCGACATACCCGCCAGCCAGACTCGATCCAAACGCCAGTCCGAGAATACCCTTCGCATCTGACGACAACGCGCCGGCGAGGGCGGAGACATCGCCGTCATTGAGCACCATCAGGGGCACCTTCCAGGCGTCCCGCACGCGGATGAAAAGGCGGCTGGCTTCCGCGAACCGGGATTCCGGTATCGATCGGAAGAGGGAGGCTAGGCGGATGTGGTTGTCAAAGACAACGCCCGCTGTGCTGCCGCCGATGGCGTCCACGCGCGGCAGGTGCGAGGCGGCCTGGCGCAGGCCGGCCATGAGATGATCGAAATGGTAATCGGGGTCGGCCTGCTCCTTGGGTTGCCAGGGGAATTCGGCGCTGTAGACGACCTGGCCGTCCCGCACTGCGGCCACCTTGAAGTCGCTCGCGCCGAGGTCGAATCCCAGCCGACAGCCGTCCCAGTGGCCACCGCAGGCGCTCGCCTGGCCCCTGTTGGAAGGCAGGGAGGCGCGGGTCGCGCGGACAATCTCGAGCGGCTGGCCGAAGACCCGGGTCATGATGGCGTAATCGAACCCCCGGGCGCCATCGGCGGCAAAGACCTTCCGGAGGTGCGCCACAACGCCGTCCGGAGCGATTACGTGCACCCGCGAGGCACCGCGAGCCCAGAGCAGGAATTTCGTCAATCGCGCGGCGTAGTGGAGGGTCTCCGGCGACGCATCGGACCGGATGACCGTCTCGTAATGCGAGACCGTGCCGTCCGGTTGTTCCGTGGCCAGCACGAACGGCACGCCGTTGCCGGCTTGCCGGAGCGCGGACCGGTACAGCTCATTGAAACGAGCGGTCGACAGGAACCCACGATCCAGCGGTGCCGTCCGTGTGTTGTTTGGTTGGGATGTAGTCATAGGGGTAACGTCAGTTGAGGTGATAAGATACCACAACGATCTGGACCTGCCAACAGCAACCCATGCGCCCCCATGGGATCAGGGCGGGCGGATAGCCGGCACACGGGCAGGCGAGACGCGTAGCACCCTTTCTCGGGAAGCTGTCGCGGGAAGCTGGTCATTTTTCCGCCAATCCTTTATACTGGTGTCACGCTTTACGAAATAAAATGCGGTGATCGGGGGAGGCGGCAACATGTGGGACTATACGGACCAGGTGATGGACCATTTCAGAAATCCGCGCAATGTGGGCAAGATTGAGCATCCCGACGGCGTGGGCACCGTCGGCGCGCTCGCCTGCGGCGACGCGCTGACGCTCATGTTCAAGCTGGGTCCGGACGGCCGCATCGCTGAGGTGAAATTTCAAACCTTCGGCTGCGCCAGCGCAATCGCCTCGTCCTCCGTCCTCACCGAAATGGTGATCGGCAAGACGGTGGAGGAGGCTGGGAGGATCACCAACAAGCAGATTGCCGACGCCCTTGGCGGCCTGCCCGACCAGAAGATGCACTGTTCGGTGATGGGCCGGGAGGCCTTGGAGGCGGCGATCCACAACTACCGCACCGGCGAAACCGGGATGCGGAATCTGGACGAACGGATCGTCTGCACCTGTTTCGGTGTCTCGGAAAACGAGATCCTCCGCATCACCCGTGAGAACGGCTTGTCCTCGGTCGATGAGGTCGTTAATTTCTGCAAGGCGGGCGGCGGGTGCGGCATGTGCCGCAACGAGATCCAGAAGCTGGTCGATGGCGTGATCGCCGAGCGGACGCAGGCGAAGACCGCGCCGGGCGACGCGCCCCGCAAGCTGACGAATCTGCAAAAGATCAAGCTGATCGAGGAGATCATCACCCGTGAAATCCGTCCCGCCCTGCAACGCGACCACGGTGACGTTGAACTGGTCGATATCAGCGGCGACCGCGTAACCATCGCCTTCCGTGGCATGTGCGCCGGTTGCCACGCCTCCGAAACCACGCGGCACAGCCTGATCGAGGCCAAGCTGCGCGAATGCGTCGCCCCCGAAATCACCGTCGTTGAGGAGAGCAGGTCATGAGCCGCCTCGTCTATCTGGACAACAACGCCACCACCTGCGTCGCGCCCGAGGTTCGGGACGCCATGCTCCCCTTTCTGACCGATCTGTGGGGCAATCCATCGAGCATGCATGCCTTCGGCGGACGCGTCATGCGCCATGTGGAAGAGGCGCGCGAGAAGGTCGCGGCGCTGATTCACGCCGACCCGTCGGAAATCATCTTCACCAGTTGCGGCACCGAAAGCAACAACGCCGCCATTTACGGCGTGGCCGAAATCCTCGGGCCCCAGGCCCGCCTCATCACCAGCCGCGTGGAGCATCCCGCTGTGCTCGGCCCCTGCCGCCACTTCCGCGAGCACGGCCACACGTTGATCGAGCTGCCCGTGGACGGCGTCGGCCAGGTCGACCTCGCGGCGCTGCGCGAAGCTCTTTTTGGCGGACAGTGCCTCGTCAGCCTCATGTGGGCCAACAATGAGACGGGCACGATCTTCCCTATCGACGAGATTGCCGCGCTTGTGAAGTCGGTCGGGGGCGTTATCCACACCGACGCCGTTCAGGCGGTCGGCAAGGTGCCGCTCGACGTCCGCCGCACCCCGGTCGACCTGCTGTCGCTTTCGGGGCACAAGCTCCATGCGCCCAAAGGAATCGGTGCCCTCTACGTCCGCCGCGGCACGCGGCTGAAGACCTACATGATCGGCGGGCATCAGGAGCACGGCCGCCGAGGCGGCACAGAGAATGTCCCGGCGATCGTCGGGCTCGGCCAGGCGGCCGAACTCGCGGCCGCCTCGCTGGCCGGGGAAGCTGCTCGCGTCGCCCCTCTGCGGGACCGGCTCGAGTCCGGCTTACTCGCGACCTGTCCCGACGCCCGCGTGAATGGTGACCCCCGCCACCGCCTGCCCAACACGCTCAACATCAGCTTCGAGTTCATCGAAGGCGAGGCAATCCTGTATCACTTGAGCGATTTGGGCATCTGCGCCTCGTCGGGTTCAGCCTGCTCGTCGGGATCACTCGAACCCTCGCACGTGATCCGCGCCATGGGCGTGCCATTCACCGCAGTCCACGGCTCGATCCGCTTCAGCCTCAGCCGTTACACCACCGCCGCCGATATCGACACCGTGCTCGAACACGTCCCCCGCGTCGTGGCCAAACTGCGGGCGCTGTCGCCTTTTGTGACAACGTAAACGACGCGAGGCTCCGGCACAACCCTGAAGCCTTCCCGTGTCACACGCCGGTCGAGCCGAACCCGCCCGCGCCGCGGGCGGTCCCGCAGACATCGGCGGTCTCCTCGACACGGGCGTGCGTCACCTGCGCCACCACCATCTGGGCAATGCGCATTCCCGGTTCCACGACAAACACGGCATCGCCGAGGTTGATCAGGATCACGCCGATCTCGCCGCGATAGCCGGCGTCAACCGTCCCAGGTGAATTGAGCACGGTCACCCCGTTTTTCAGGGCTAGGCCGCTGCGGGGCCGCACCTGCGCCTCGTGCCCCTCCGGGAGTTCCATCACCAGGCCGGTCTTGACCAGCGCCCGGCGTCCCGGATCGATCTGCGCCGCCTCGCAGGCGCACAGATCCATCCCGGCGTCGCCCGGATGCGCGTAGGCAGGCAAGACCGCTTGCGGGTGGATGCGCTTGAAACGGACTGTCATGTCTGTGATCTCAGCTTGACTAGTCGCCGGTGACCGATTTGAACAGCCCTTTGATGGCGGATCCGGCCTCCTTGACCTTTTCCGCTCCGCCAACGATCACATCCTTGCCTGCCTCGACAGCCGCCGCGCCCGTATCGATCGCGGCCGTGCCGATCTGGGCGACCGCCGCACCCACCAGATTGAGCAGTTCGCCCAGCACCTTGGTCACGGCGTCGACCGCCTTGATTCCGCCCTGGTCACGCCCGATGGCTGTGAGCCGCAGGTTCGGCAGCGGCAGGGGCACGGCCTTCCCGAGGGTTAGCTTGGAGCGATAGGATACCTGCCCGTCGCGGAATTCCAGCAGATCGATGATCACCTTGCGCGGCGCTTGCTTGTCCTTCTGCCCAGGCTGGGGCTCCGGCGTTTTCTCGGCCTTGGCCAGTTTGGCGGTCAACGTCTCGAGGTTGCTCTTCCCGCCAGCGACTTCATACGCCACTTGAGGCTCGATGATCGCCAGTTCCTCGATCACGATCGGGCCGTTTCCCGGCAACGACGGAAGGTTGATCTTGACCCGCACCTCCTTGAGCGAAAACAGCGGATCCGGAGAATACCCCTCCGGATTGCCAATCGTCATCCCTTCCAGCCGCAACGATCCGCTCAGCGGACGGATCGCGACATGCTGCACCGCAACCGGCACGCCCAGCAGCTTCGGACCGAGGGTATTGACCGTCATCTTCACCAGCGGCCCGAGGAAAAACAGCGCGACGATGGCCAGCACCGCCAACACGACCACCACCCCGCCCGCCACCTTTAACACGCGACGCACGACTCTCATTTTTGACCGACCTTTCTTTTTCTCCAAGCGGTTCACACGCCACTGTAGGCGGAGAACCCACCGTCAATCGGAACCACCACGCCCGTCACAAAACCGGCGGCGTGGTCTGAAATCAGCCAGAGCAGCGCGCCGAGCAGATCCCCCGGCTCGCCCAGGCGCCCCATCGGCGAATGCGCGAGAATCTTTTCCGACCGCGCCGTCAGCGAACCGTCGGGGTTTGTCAACAGTGCGCGGTTCTGGTCGGTCAGGAAGAAGCCCGGCGCGAGAGCATTCACGCGGATGCCCGCTTTGGCCATGTGGACCGCGAGCCATTGCGTCAAATTGCTTACCGCAGCCTTGGCGCCGCTGTAGGCGGGTATCTTGGTCAGCGGTCGGAAGGCGTTCATGGAGGACACATTGAGGATTACGCCCGACCGGTTCAACGCCATTTTTCGCGTGAACACCTGGGTCGGGAGCAGCGTCCCCAGGACGTTCAGGTTGAACACAAATTCGACGCCCTTGGGGTCCAGATCGTAGAACGTGGTGACGTCCCGGTGCTCATTCATCAAGTCGTCCGGGTTGAGATACTCCATGGAGGTCGTCCCTTTCGGATGGTTTCCTCCCGCTCCGTTAATAAGGATGGAGACCGGCCCCAGCCGCGCCTCCACCGCCGCATTGGCCGCCTCTAGGCTCGCCTTGTCCAGCACATTGCAGGCGACGGCCATCGCCCGGCCGCCCGCCGCCGTGATGGCGTCGGCAACCCGCTGCGCGGCCTCCAGCTTGAGGTCGGCGACCGCGACCGCCGCGCCGCACTGGGCCAACGCATGAGCCATCACGCCGCACAGGACACCGCCGCCGCCCGTGACCACCGCCACCTTGTCCTTCAAATCCACGTGAAAGGGAATCTTCATCATCGCGCCGTCTCCTTTTGGGGACTCAGCGGGCACTCACGGTGACCGCCCGCCAGCCGCAGAGAACATACCAAACTCTGCCGCCTTTGCCTAGCGTCTCTTTCCTCCTGTCTTTTTCCCGTTCGCCTTGCTTCTGCGCGTTTTCCAATCGCCCTCAACCGGCGCTGCGTCCCGGCGCGACCGGCAGCATCGGGATGTCGGCATCGAACGGTTCGCGTTCGAAGGCGGCGTTGATGATGTGCTGCAGCAGTTCGGGATAGGAGATGCCGGCGGCGGCCGCCGAGCGCGCCAGGGCGACATCCGCATCGAGGCAGGGGTTGCAGTTCACCTCCAGCACATAGGGGGCGCCGCTCTCGTCGAGCCGGATGTCGACCCGTCCGTAACCCCAGCCGCCGATCGCGCGAAAGGCCGAGGTGGTCAGCCGGGTCAGATCCTTCGCCAGTTCCGGCGAGACCTGAGCGGGGCAGGTGACCGAGGTTTTCTTAAACTCAACCGTGTGACTCAGCCACTTGGCCGCATACGACATGATCGGCGGAATGTCGTCCGGCAATTCCGAATAATTCACCTCCGCCAAGGGCAGGACCCGCAGCTTGTGTCCGCCGATGACGCCGATGTTGAATTCGCGTCCGCCCAGGAAGCGCTGCACCAGCGCGGCCTGGTTGAACTCGGTGAGGATGGTGCGCACCTTCGCCCGCAGCGCCGTGGCCGACCACACGACCGAGTCGCGCGCCAGGCCGATCCCCGCATGCTCTTGCGCGGGGTGGACGATCACCGGGAAGCGCCAGTGCCGGCGGCCGACATCCGACGCCCGCTCCAGCAGACGGCTCTCGGGGGGCACCGGCACGCCCAGCCCCTGGAGCAGACTCACCGCCATGTGCTTGTAACGGCAGAGGCCCAGCGCGAGGGCCTGCGAGCCGGTGATCGGATACCCCATCATTCGCACGAGCGCCGCGACGCGCATCTCGTACAGGGCGCCGTGAACCACGTCGTCGTACTGGTTGAAGACGACGTCGGGGTTGAGCCGCCGCAACCGGCGCTGGAAACTGGGGAGGTCGTTGGCGAGCGCCAGGATCGTCACCCGGTGTCCGAGCGACGTGCGCAACGTGCGAGCCAGACGCCGGATGAACGCCCGCAGTTCGGCCGAGCTGCCTTGGTCTTCCGGTTTCTCGGGAGTCGCAGAACCGCACGCATTGTAGATCAGGACGACATGGAGGGACTTCTTACGCAGTCTCATAGTACGCACATCATGCATGGAATGCGCAGGTTGCGCAAGGTTAAAATCAGGGCAAACGCATCTAAATTCTGACCCTTTATCTTTTTTTGGTTCAGGGGGCACGCAACGGCCTCGGATCGGCCCTTAATCTCGTCCGGTGGCCGTTTGCCGCATGATCAGGCCGGGTTGTGCGTCGA
>VGWG01000051.1 GCA_016873675.1 Lentisphaerota bacterium
CGTTTTCCAGCCGGCCTGTGGGACAGCATGGCTGATTCACGGGCGAAATCCGGGCGCTTTTCGTCACTCGCAGGAAAAAATTCGACACACGACATTTCGCAAATCCACCTCAAGCGCAAACCCGGCCCCTCTCTTGCAAGGGGTTACGAAGCGCCCTGCCCGTGAAAATGAGCCTGTGGGATGCTAGTGATATTAATTGATAAGCAATCGCTTTTCGGCACACCCCAGTCGGCGTCGGCCCATACGAGCTGAAATCATGCTGGAATTTAGCTGACGCAAACATCGTTTAATCATTGCAGACGCGCGCTTTCCAGTCAAGTTCATCATCCGCAGATGTCAATTGTTGATGCACGGACGGCACCCTTCTGCTATAATCCGCGCCGTTCATCAATCCAGCAGGAAGGATCAAGCAATGGGGTGGTTCACCAATCCGGCCGCAAAGACGGCCTCTACGCCGACCGAGGCGATCTGGGCAATCTGCCCGGCCTGCAAGGCCTATGTGCCGCAGGCCGAATGGAACAACGATCTGCGGGTCTGCCCGCGCTGCGACTACCACGACCGGCTGACCTGCCGGCAGCGTGTCGCGCAGATCTGCGACAGCGGCTCATTTTCGGAGATCAACGCCACCGTGTCGGTGCGTGATCCGCTGAAGTTTGCGGACGCCTCGGGCGCCTACGCCGACAAGGCGCAGGCGGCCGTCAAGAAAACCGGCGAGGGCGAGGCCATTCTCACCGGTACCGCGCTCATTGACGGCATCCCCGTCGTGATCGGCGTCATGGACTTCCGCTTTCTCGGCGGCAGCCTCGCCAGCGGCACCGGCGAACGGATCCTCCTGGCCGCTGAGGCCGCCCTCCAGCAGCGCCGGCCGCTGATCCTCTTCTCCGCCTCGGGCGGCGCACGCATGCACGAGGGGATCATTTCGCTCATGCAGATGGCCAAGACCTGCGCAGCCATTTCCCGGCTGCAGCAGGCCCGTATCCCCTATCTCTCGGTGCTCACCGACCCCACCACCGGCGGCGTCTCAGCCAGCTACGCCATGGTCGGCGACATCAATATCGCCGAGCCCAAGGCGCTGATCGGCTTCGCCGGCCGCCGGGTCATCGAACAGACCATCAAACAGCAATTGCCGGACGACTTCCAGACCGCCGAGTACCTGCTCGAACACGGGTTTGTCGACCACATCGTCCACCGCGGCGCGATGAAGTCCTTTCTGGCCCAGGTGCTGCGTTACGCATCACACCGATAAGCGGAGTGCATATGATTGAGATCGATTTTTCCAAGAAACTGACCCCGTGGGAGATCGTCCAGGTCGCCCGCCATCCCGGCCGTCCCGCCATCACCGACTATGTTCAGGGGATGTGCGAAGAATTCGTGGAACTGCACGGCGACCGTGCGTTCGGTGATGATCGGGCCCTGATCGGCGGTTTTGCCACCATTGGCGGTGAACGGGTGATGCTCATCGGTCATCGCAAGGGCAAGTCCGTCGAAGAGAACATCCACGCCAATTTCGGCATGGCCAACCCCGAAGGCTATCGTAAGGCGCTGCGACTCATGAAGCTGGCTGAGAAATACGGCATCCCCGTCCTCTCGCTGGTCGACACCCCAGGCGCCTACCCCGGACTGGACGCCGAGGCCCGCGGTCAGGCCGAGGCGATCGCCCGCAACCTGACGGAAATGGCGGCGCTGCGCACGCCGTTTGTGGTCGTGATCACCGGCGAAGGCGGCAGCGGCGGCGCCCTCGGCATCGCCGTGGGCGATGTCGTCCTGATGATGCAGTACGCCGTCTACTCCGTGATCTCCCCGGAAGGGTGCGCCTCGATCCTCTGGCGCGATGGCAAAAAGGCGCCCGAAGCCGCCGAAGCGCTCAAGATCACCTCGGAATCGCTGAAGAAACTCGGCGTCATCGACGAGATCATCGTCGAGCCGGACGGCGCCGCCCACAGCGACCCCGGCCTGGCGATCAACGCCGTCAAGAAGGCGGTTCTGAAGCACCTCAAGGCGCTCAAGAAGGTCGACACCGACACGCTTCTCCAGAAGCGGTACGACAAATACGCCGCGATGGGGCGCTAGCCGCCCCCCCCTGCTCCACAGATCCGAGATGCGGGAATAGGCGGAAAAACGTCTGCGGCAGGGGCGTGTCGAATGACAGGCGCTCTCCGGAATGGGGATGGTTGAAGGCTATGGCTTTTGCATGGAGGCACAGGCGCTCACGGAAAGGATCATTCCTCCCGTATTTAGGGTCGCCGACCACCGGATGTCCGATGTCTGCAAATTGGACGCGAATCTGATTCCTTCGTCCCGTCAGCAGATGGATTTTAACCAGGCTCATCGTTGCATTCTCGGCCACGACTTCATAGGCGGTTTGGGAGAGCTTGCCCTGTGTCGCATCTTTGACCGTGTAAACCAATAAATTCTCGCCATCTGCCAAATAACTGGTGAGCGTTCCGTGCCGTGCCTTCAGATGCCCCCGGAGCGCCGCATAATAGATCTTCTCATTGTTGGACCAGTTCTCTTGGAGACGGTGCTGAGCCTCCGCCGTCTTTGCAAACACCATGACTCCAGACGTTTCGCGGTCGAGACGGTGAACAAGGTAAACCTGTTTGCTCGACCGCGAGCAGCCTTTTCGGAGATAATGACTGAGGACATTTTCGGCGGTGAATGCTTCATCTTGGCGCGTGCCCGTGGATAGCACGCCTACCGCCTTGCAAACCACGAAGAGGTCGCGATCCTCGTGCAGGATCTCAACACCACGCGGCGCATACTTCCTTGAGCGTTTCTTCGTTGTCTCTGGCATAGGCGAAACCCGGAGCCGCGCACATCATCGAAGACGGATCGGAACAACGCGCGGATCCCTGATGGCAGGGATCCGTTTCCTCCCGATCACCGCTCTCCGACGCGCAAATATTTCTCCATCCCATAGGGAAAATCGTGCGGGATATAGTGATCGACGCGCGGGCCGCTGAGGCTGTGGGCGCGGGGAAAATGAATGAAGATCCACGGGCAGGCGTCTCGGATGATCGCCTGCATCCGGCGATACAGACCGAGGCGCGCGGCCTCGTCAGGGGTCCGCGCCGCCTCGTCGTAGAGCGCGTCGAAAGCCGGATCGCGAAAGTTGCATCGGTTGGGGCCGGGCGACTGGTTGGGGCCGTAAAAGAGCTGCAGGAAATTGAGCGCGTCGGGGTAGTCCCCGACCCAGCCGACGCGAAACATCTGCGTCTCGCGGCGCGACACCCGCTCCAGAAACGCGGGCCAGTTTTGGTAGCGCGGCTGCAGGTCGATCCCGATCCGATCGAAAAAGGCGCACAACAGCTCGGTCGTCTCACGCGCGTCCTGCGTGGTCCGCCCCAGATCGAGCGTGAGCGAGAGCCGCCGCCCCGTCGCCGGGTCGACACCGCCCGGATAACCGGCCTCGGCCAGGAGCGCCTTGGCGCGGTCCAGGTCGAAGGTCCAGGGAAAGGGCTTGTCCAAATAGCCCGCCACCTGAGGCGGCACCGCGCCGTCGGCGCGCATCACGCGCTGGTTGTAGAAGGACTCCCACCGTGCGCCGTCAAAGGCGGCGTTCAACGCCCGCCGCAATGCGAGGTTGGGGCCGACCACCGGGTCTTCAAAGTTGAAGGCGACATAGGCGACCTCCAGCGTCGCCATACTATGCAGCCGCACCCCGCGCCCAGCCCATTCCGGTGCCAGCATGCCGTCCTGCCCGATCACCGCGTCCCAATTGTCGCGCGCGATCTCTCCCAGGAAATCCAGTTCGCCGGTCAGGAATGAGAGCCACTGCGTCGCCGCATCGTCCATCACCCGGTAGCAGATCCGGTCGAACGGGCGCCCCGGCGTGCCGGCCCAGCCGCGCCACTCCGGAACCCGGTCAAAGACCATCTCGTAATTGCGCCGCCAGGACGCGAGCCGGTAGGCCGCCGACCCGACCGCGCGGGTGCCGAAATCCCTGCCGTACACCTCGACGGCTTCCTGCGGCACGACGGCGGCATAGGGCATCGCCATCGTCCACACGAATTCGGGGCTTGGGCGCACCAGCTCGATCCGCACGGTGCGATCGTCGAGCGCGCGCAGACCTTCGACGTGCAGACTGTAGTCGGTCGGCGCGCCCCCCGCCGACCGCTCGGCGAACGCCCGCATCCCGAGGATCTGATCCTTCACCAGCCACGCGCCTGACGATGCGAGCTTGGCATCGGCCAGCCGCTTGAGCGAGAACACCACATCCCGGGCCAGGACCTGACGACGCATCGGGCGCGTCTTGCCGCCGTCCCGCGCCAGACCGAAGCAGAGATCGGCGTCGAACCAGGCATTTGTCACCAGCCGGAACGTGTAAACCCGGCCTCCGTCGGAAACCTCCGGCAAGGCCTCGGCGAGACCGGGAATCAGCCGGTAGGGGCGCGCCGCATAATCGTATTCGACCAGCGTCTCGTACACCAGCCCCACGGCCCGGCCCGCATAGACCGCTGCCGCCTGAGCCGGATCGAGCGAGGCCACCCGGTCCAGGCTCCTCCGGAACACGGCCGCCTCCTGGCCTGCCGCGGCGCCCGCACACAGCGCCAGGAGCAGCGCGAACCGGTGCAGCCACCGGGTTCGCGGTTCGATCCAGTCACCCGGCGTTGTGTCCCTGACGGTCATGGTCTTGACTCGCGCTGTTTAGCAGCCGCCTGCTTGAGCGGGCTTTTCCGCAACCGCCGGATGAAGGTAGACGGGCAACGGCTCGCGCTTCGCGGCGTCGGGATCCGCGAGAAAAAGCCTCCCCACAGCCTCGGCATCCGGATAGGCCGCAGCCTGAACCACCCGGTCCGATCCAAACGCCGCATTCAGCGCGGCGCCGATACGCCCCCAATCGGAACTCGCCACCCGCGCCCCCGCGGGCACAGCCGACGCCACATCGCCTGCACGCACCAGCTCGAAATCGTCTGCCGTATGACTCGCCGCGCGCGCCCGGCCCTTGCCGTCGACCGCCTCCACGCCGCCGGCAGACGCCAGCCGGAACGCCCCGACCCACAGCCGCTCGCGGCGCGCATCGCCCACGACCGCCACCCCTTTCGGCGCAGCCGGTCCCGTGAGCATGCGGTACGCCAGCGCCGCCGCGCTGCTGACCCCAAACACCGCCACACCGGAGGGGAGCGCCAGCCCCTGCAAAGCGGCCAGCGACGAGCGAATGCCCGAGAACGATCCCGGCCCCACTCCCGCGCACAGCGCCCCCAGATCGGCCGGCGCAATAGCCTGCTCCGCCAGCAGCCCAACGACATCCGCCATCCACCCCGGCGCACGCGACGGTTCGCCGGCGACATCCCGGCATTGACCCTCCAGAATCCCATCCCGGAACACCGCTGCTCCAGCGCCCGGCGACGACCGATCAATTGCCAAAAGCCACATGATGCCCCCCGGCCGGTCATTCCGACACCGGCGACTTTCAACGTAGCTGAATCCTCCGTGGACGTCAAGCCATGCTTGCAAGGGCTTGCAATCCCATATCCCTCACGTTATCCTGATCGACGCTGATGAAATCCTACGACCTGATTTATGTCTTGCATCGCGAGGAGCCTTCGGAGACCTTCATCCGCCGCGAGATCGACGCCCTGCGCGCGATCGGCATCCCCGTGCGTGTCCACGTCCTCGACGGCCCCCAGGTGAAGCCGGCCGTCCCGCCCGGCCTGCGCCGCGCCCTCCTGCGCCAACTCGTCATCCGCCTCCTCGCGCCACCCGTTTCCCTCTCGTACGCAGCCAGGCTCATCCGCCACGCGCCATGCGCGCTCCGTCTTGCGGCCGAGGCCGCCCCCCTCCACTGCCCCCGCTTCCACGCGCAGTTCGCCTGGAGCGCCGCCGACGCCGCGGCCCTCGCCGCCGCCGCCCTCGGCATCCCGTGGACCTGCAGCGTTCACGCATGGGATGTGTTCACCCGTCCGCTCCGCGAAACCCGCGCCCGCCTCACCACGGCGGCGGGCATCACCGCCTGCACCCGGCGGGCGGCCGATGCCCTGCGCGCGGCCGGCATCCCCGAGGCGCGCATCCGCGTCATCCGCCATGGACTCGATCCCGCCGCCTTTCCATTCGATCCCGGCCGTCCCGCAGGCCGCATCGCCGCCGTCGGACGCCTGGTCCCGAAAAAAGGGTTCGACACGCTTCTGGATGCGTGCGCACTCCTCCGCAACGCGGGCGTTCCCTTCACCTGCACCCTCGTCGGCAACGGCCCGGAGCGTGGCCGATTGGAGCGGCAGGCTGCGGCCGCCGGTATCGCCGACGCCGTGATCTTCACGGGCTGGCTCGCTCCAGACGCCGCGCAACGCGTCATCGCCGGCGCCACGGTGCTCGTCCATCCCTCGCGCCGCCTCGCCAATGCCGATACCGATGGCTTTCCCAACGTCCTTTCCGAGGCGATGTTCCTCGGCACGCCGATTATCACGACGCCCGCCGGCGCCGCCACCGAGTTGCTCTCCGACAGCGCCCGTATCGTCCCGTCCGACGACCCCAAAGCGCTCGCGGAGGCCATCGCCGGCCTGCTCAGCAGCCCGGAGACCTGCCGCCGCCTCGCCGCCGCCGCCCGCCAGACCGCCGACCGGCACCTCGACCAGAACCGCCTCATCCGGCAACTAGCGGCGTTTCTCGAGGAGAGTCCCTGCGGGGATGGCTTCGCCGAGGCTTGACATTCCGGCCCGGTTCAGACGAAACTGTACGCGCACGCCTAGCTGCGCCTGTCGCGCGGCTTACGCGCCAATCGGAGACCCTCATGGAAGCATTGCTCACTTTGCTGAAGCAGAATGCGCGGGAATCGGACGACACCCTCGCCAAGATGCTGAACACCACGGCGGACGATGTGCATGCGCGCATCGCGGCGCTGGAGGCGTCCGGCGTGATCCGCGCCTACCAGGCGGTGGTCAACACCGACATCATCGCGGATCACAATGATGTCTGCGCCGTGATCGAGCTGCGCATCCGTCCCGAGCGCGAGGGCGGTTTCGACCGCATCGCGCAGCGGATCGGCAGGTTTCCGCAGGTGGTCTCCATGTTCCTGATGTCGGGCGGCTATGACCTGCTGCTATTCGTCACGGGCCGCAACCTCCAAGAGGTCGCGGGCTTTGTCAGCGGCACCCTCGCCCCGATCGACGGCGTGCTGGCGACCGCGACCCACTTTATGCTTAAAACCTACAAGGACCACGGGGTCCTGATGACCGGTGAAGACAATGACCAACGCCTCACAATCTGTCCGTGATTTCGTCGCGCCGCATGTGCGCGTCCTCCCCAAGTCGGGGATTCGAGCCTTCTTCGACATTGTCGCGAGCCGCAAAGACGTGATCTCGCTGGGAATCGGCGAACCCGATTTCCAGACGCCGTGGCATATTCGTGCGCGCACGATTGAGGCGATCGAGTCTGGAGCCACCCGCTACACCTCGAATCTCGGTTCGCCCGAGCTGCGCCAGGCCCTTGCCGCCTACACCGAACGCGCCTTTCACGTGAGTTACGACTGGACAAGCGAGATCGTCGTCACGGTCGGCGTGAGCGAGGCCTTCGACATCGCTTTCCGCGCCACGCTTTCGCCGGGAGACGAGGTGCTCTACCACGAGCCGGCCTTTGTTGCCTACGCGCCGCTCATGCGCACCACGCATGCCGTGCCCGTGCCTGTGGCCACCCGTCGCGCCGACGATTTTCGCGTGCGGGTCTCGGATCTCGAGAAGAAGATAACGCCGCGCACCCGCGCCCTGTTCCTCAACTACCCCAACAACCCGACCGGCGCCGCCCTGAGGCGGGAGGATGTCGAGGCTTTGGCCGCCTTCGCGATCCGGCACGACCTGCTGGTCTACACCGACGAGGTCTACGCCGAGCTGACCTACGAGGGCGACCGGGTCTCCATCGCCGCCATGCCCGGCATGAAAGATCGGACGATCTTTCTGAACGGCTTCTCCAAAGCGTGGTCGATGACCGGCTTCCGCCTCGGCTACGTCTGCGCGCCGCCCGCGCTCGCCGACGCCATGATGAAGATCCACCAGTACGGGATGATGTGCGCCTCGTCAATTAGCCAGGCCGCCGGTCTCGAAGCCCTGCGCGCCGGCGACGACGACATCGCCGGCATGCGCGACTCCTACCGCCAGCGGCGCAACTACATCGTCGCGTCGCTCAACGCCATGGGACTGGACTGCTTCACCCCGCCCGGCGCGTTCTACGTCTTTCCGAGCATCACCTCCACGGGCCTCTCTTCGGATGAATTCGCCCTGCGTCTGCTCAACGAAGAAAGCGTGGCTTGCGTTCCCGGCACCGCTTTCGGCGCGTGCGGCGAAGGGCACATCCGCTGCACCTACGCGACCGGCATGGAGTCGCTCAAGAAAGCCATGGAGCGGATGAGCGCCTTCGTCACCCGGCTGCGGGCATGATCTTCGCGCCTGCCTTTCACGAAGCCTTCATGCGCCTCGCTCTGCGCGAGGCGGCGCAGGCGGCGCGCGCGGGCGAGGTGCCTGCGGGCTGCGTGATCATCCGCCAACCCGACGCCCCCGACGCCCTGCCTGCGGGCGTGCCGCTCATCGGACGCGCCCACAACCAGACCGAACTGCTCAAAGACCCCACGGCCCATGCGGAGATGCTCGCCATCACCCAGGCCACATCCGCCGTGGGCGACTGGCGCCTCACCGACACCATCCTCTACGTCACCAAGGAGCCGTGTCCCATGTGCGCCGGCGCGATCATCCTCGCCCGCATTCCGATTGTGGTCTTCGGCCTCGCCGATCCCAAACGGGGCGGCGGCACGGTCTTCAACCTCTTCGACCATCCCGGCCTCAACCACCATCCGCAAATCCTCTCCGGCGTCCTCGAAGCCGACTGCCGCGACACCCTCACCGCCTTCTTCCGCACCTGCCGCGACGGCGGCATGGGCAAGCCGGGGGAAAAGCTGAAAGCGGAACGCTGATTGACGGATAGGACGTACAAGCAGCCTGTTCCGATGAGCGGCGAGTGACCCCAAGACGTAATATGTGGCGGTTTTCAGGTCGGGAATGGGAAGCCGGACGGTCCGACAGGCGCGGGTGGGCATGCAGCCTGCCCGGGGAACCACGGAGGGTCGGATGTGTACGATGGCGAAGGGCGGCCCCGAATCTGATGAGCGAGAGCGCCAGAAGCTGATTTCTGTTGTTGCGGTCGGCGCGTCAGAATCCGTCAGTCGTAACCAGTTGATAAAGTGTGATTTGCTTAAATTGAAGAATGGCGAGATGTGACCCCTATGACCAAGGTTTGTGCTTATGTCAGAAAAGCAATTTCTTACAACCACCCATGGCCGCGCAGCCGGCAGAACCGGCTGTCGCTCATACCGTCGCCGGGTAAATGAAAGAGGAGCCTGCTATGCGTATCAGGCCTGATTGGGTTTTGTCACGGCGTACGAAGGAGTCCGGATGATCATTGCGGCCCTCTTCTTTCTTCACTGCAAACTCCGGACATGGCTCCGGTTGGTGCTCGTGATAACCATCATCGCGTCTTTTGCGCATTGGCCCGCAGGGTATGTAATCGCCGCACTGTTGCTGCCCATTCCCATCCTGCTCTGGCTCGTTCCCTTCTCGGTTGTCTCGTGTGTTTCGCGCCTGCCGGGCCTTCGCAAGCTGCGTCAGGGGAACAGTGATTTTATCGAAGGTGTGTTGCTCTCCAAGGATTGTCCCATCGTCAAAGCCGCCTCCACCAGACAGATTGTCCGCCGGTTGAGCAGTGCCAAACACGGGCTGATCGCCGATATTCTGGTCAATGAACTGATTCGCAGGAACGCCCGCGATGCCGTTGCGAGGATCTGCACGTTCTGCGAAGGCAGGGATCCCGGGGTTGCGGTGGCCTTCTTGAAAGCTATGGAGAAGCTGGGGGCGGCGACTGTCGTATCGCATGTGGAACGGCTCCTCGGCGACGCCACGCGCGAGGTGCGCGTCGCAGCCGGCCGTACGCTCATGGCACTGGATGCGCAAGCCCACAGCGCCAAGCTCGCGGTGGCGCTGGACAAGGATTGGGATCGAAAAGATCTGCAGCAGTTCTTTGATGCGCTGCTGGGGCTGAAACCGGATGTCTTGCGTGCACGATGGAATCTCGTTCCCGTGGGCGTTTGCCAGGCTTTCTTCGACCCTTCCTGCTTTGGGGATGTTGCTGCGGCTGAGCTGCGCCGCTACCAGCCCTATTATGATTTGTTGGCGGAATCCAGGGACAACGTGTTGAACCGCTATGCGCGAAGCTTCCAGATGATACTGAACACGGAGGAGGCGCGGCAGGCGGCACCAGGCGCCTGTGCGTCATGGGAGGAGATCGAGCGGGTCAGTCTTGCGATCACGCCCCGCAGGTTCACGTGCGAGCAGGGTCGGGAAATGTGCATGAGAATGGGCCCATCGTATGCCCTCTCGCTTCAGCCGGGTGCGTGGTCGTTCGAACTTGAGAGCCGCTTCGACTGTGAAGAGAGGTCGCCGGAATCGTCGGATATTCTGCGGCTGACACTGCGCACGGCGGATGCCCAGGGAACCGTGTGGGAGTTCCAGTATGTGATTGACGCGGTCGAGTTGCTGTGGAAGGCGTATTGCGAAGGGCCGCGCAACGCCCGTGCGTGGTGGCATCGGGCCAAACCGGAGTGGCGTGACGCGTTCGAGAAGACTGCCCTGATGAAGGGGGTGCATGTGTTTACAGATGCACGCGAGGAGCGCAAGGTGGAAATTGGCGATGATGTTGTTATCCTTTATACAAAATACTTCGGCGCCGTGTTTCATTGTGCCGTCCTAACCGGTCGGAGTGCGGCAGAGTTTTGTCTGCTTGTCGGGGTCACGCACATGCAGGATCCTGACATGATCGCGGTTCCGCCCCACATCACTTGCCTCCCCCTGTTCAGCCTCTTGGCCTACCTCCCGCCATTCATGATCAATGATGAAACGTCAGGAGACTTCGTTCATGGGAATTGCTATGAGGTCAACCGGACATCCCGGATGGCAGAGCCACAACCCGTGGAGGTCACACAACTTGCAGGGGGGTCTGTGAGGACGGGGGTCTGTGAGTCTGTGGGGACAGAGAACGAGTAGCGCCGGACGTACAAGCAGCCTGTTCCGAGGAGCGGCGAGTGACGGTTCTGGACGGATCACGCACGTTGATGTCACGTTCCATGGCGTTGCTGCAGAATCCGGCCAGCAATTCTAAATTTGATCGCATCCGTTTAGTCGAAATCGAAATCGCTATCGGGGTCGAATTCCCATCTTTCCCGTCGATCCCGATCCCGATTTCGATTTGGAAACCGAAATCGACGACCATAATGAGAATTGCTGGAATCCGGCATTCCTGTCTTGGCAAGGACTGCGGCAAGGGGTATTCTATCCGCATATGGCAACTGTCTTCATTCTCGTGAATTGTCTCCTGCTTCTGTTCTGGATCCGTCTCTGGGCGGACACACGGGGCGAGTTTTACTTTAATCCGTTTCTCTCGGGGCCGATCCGGATGGTCGACGCCGTGGTCAACGCCCTCGGCCTGCCGCTCAAACTCACCTGCCTGCTGATGCTGGCCGTCGGGCTTGTCTTCCGCACCGCGATTGCCGTCCGCTTCGGCCACGAGTGGACGCTGTCTCTGGGATCGATCTATCATTTCAGGCCCACGATGTTCACCTTCCCGAATCTGCTGGTCTTCAGCGTGCTCGACTTCCTGCTCTTCATCGTCCGCCTCTGGACCGCCTACTTCCTGATCCGCCTGATCACTCCGTCCAGCCGCATGGATCGCGCGACCGAGGCGTTCGAATTCTCCGTCCGGCCCTTCTCGCTGCTGACGCCTCCCCTGCGGATCGCCCTGCTGGTGATCGTCCACCTGCTCATCGTGATGGAACTCCGCATGCTCGAGACGAATCAACTCGCGGGGATGAATCCCTTGGATATCGGGGGCCAGGTGCGGTCCCTGCCCGTGGCCGACTGGCCGGCCGGGGTGATTTCCGGGATCACGCTCGTCTGCATGGCCGCCGCATCGCTTGCCGACGGACTGGATGTCATCCGCCTCGCCCTGGTCACCTGCGTCATCGGCGGACTGGTCGCCATGCTCATTGGGAATCAGATCTTTCGTCAGATTTTTGCCGAAAGCATGACCGTCATTCTCGGGCGGTTCGCACGCGCCCCGTTGGTCGCCGGGATGATGGACTTCACCCCGCTCATCTTTTTCTTTGCGCTCCGCCTGATTTACAGCCTGTGTTCGGCGTTTCTCCTTGCGCTCACCGCCATGATCTCCTAACGCCACGAGGCGCCATGCCCGCACTCGTTCCGACAACCGGGGGTTCGCTCCTGACCGTCAAAGTGCAACCCCGCGCAGCAGCCGACGCCATCGCCGGTGTCGCCCCTGACTGGGTGCGCATCCGCCTGCGGGCACCGCCTGTCGACGGCAAGGCCAATGCCGCCCTGTCGGCCTTCCTCGCCCAATCACTCGGACTTCCCGCACGCACCGTCACGATCCTCTCCGGCGCAACCGGCCGCCTGAAACGGGTTCGCATCGCGGGCCTCGCGCCCGACGCGGTGAGGCGGATCCTGGCACTTGGGGCACCCGCGCCATGACCCTTTTGCGTTCCAGACCGTTCGCGGAATCGGCCCTGGCGCTGCTGTGCGGCGCCGGCCTCGCGCTGCTGCTCGACAGACCGTGGGTAGGTGCCGTGACGGTTGTTTGCTTTCTGCTGCCGGCCTGGTACGCCTCGCTGATCCACGCCTGGCGCTTCACCGAAGACCTCGCGGTGACGCTGGACCCGATCGATCCCGATCCCGCGCAACTGGCGAGCGCCTTCCGTTCCGCTGCGGCACATGCCGCCGCTTCAGGCGCGCCCGCCACCCTCTGCATCCGGCCAGTCTACGTCCGCGAGGGCGGGGCCCTGCCGGTCATGCTGACCCTCAATGCGAAACGGCAGGTCCTCGGCGGCGCGGGCGGGCGCATCGCCCCCGGCTTCACGGCGCACGACTGGCTCCCTCGCCATCCCCTGCCGATCCAAGTCGGCGACAGTCCGGTCTGGGTCCGTTTCACGGCTGATCCTGACAAGCGCCTATCGACCCGCATCGTCCAGCCGCTCGCAGCCGGCCCGGCCCTCGTGTTCAACGGGGCGCTCTGCGCCGCGATCCTTCCCGTCTCCGGCCCCGCCGCGCTCGCCGCCGCCGCCGCCCTGCTTTTGCGCCACGCCTGTTTGCGGTCGGGGATGGATGCCTGAGGCGCTTGCCCCACCGGCCGCCAGAGTCAGACGAGCGTCACCCTGTACACGGCTTTTAGCTGGTCAATCGACGAACGACGTAAAAGGGAACCCAACACTTGTCTTGCGTTTGGGCGGCATAGGCCATACCCTGTCATCCGTGGGTTTGTGGCAACCGGGATACTGAGGAGGATGTAAACATGCTGCATCGATTAACGAGCGTGACGGCGATGTTGAGTGTCGCGGCGGCGGCGTGGGGCGCCGACGTGACGGTGACGCTGGTGTCCGGACTCGGGGAGAACGCGGTTTCGATCGAGGACAAGCAGGCCTTGTGGAAGTCGCCGTTCGGCGGATGGGATATCACGACGTGGCCGTTCACCCTCCGCGTGGACGGGAATTATGTTTTCCAGTACGCCTCGACGCAACAGAAACTGCTGAAGCAGGCGGGGGAGAGCGGCCCCGAGTCGGTCGTGACAGCCGCCGTTTTGAGTGAGGTCTTCGGGCTTCCAGACGATTCCGTGAATGCGGAGACGCTGTTGAATTTCCGGTTTGATCGCCGCGCCGCAGAGACGATCCGGCTAGCTGCGGGCAAACATGTGCTTCATCCGTTCGGAATGGAATTCACGGTCGCCGACGATGGGACGCTGACGACCGATGATCCCCGATTGCGCATTGCCCCAAAGGCGTCTCACATCGAAATGATCTGTTACCCGGTTACGGTGAAACTGGTGGAGGGGCAGCGATCCGTTGCCGGGTGGATACAGCTTGCGTATGGCGCCACGGCGTTGCTTGGCGGATTGGACAGCCTGTTTTCGGAGTACGACAAGCAGGGTAAACTGGCGCCGGGAACCGCCATGAAATCGGGGTTTCGGCGCCTCACGGTATACCTGCCGGCCTCTTCCAAAGGAGGCTTCTATGATGTCAATGGGGTGAAGTTTGAAGTGAGCGGCGAGGGAAAAGTCAAGCTGGCGCCGGACGCGAAGGCCCGGTGCGACGATGATCGCACCCTCTTTGTCGACAGGCCGGTCGGGAAGCCTGTTGTCGCCGCCGTGAAAAACCCGCTCGGAGTGAGTTGGGGGGGAGCAGCGGGTGAAGTGAAGATCGTGTGCGATACCGAGTCGGTGATCGTCAATGCGGGGCTGAAAATCCCCGGTGGTGGCGCGAAATCGGAAACGGGAAGCACGGCGGCGCGAGATGCGCGCAGCGGGTCCGCGATGGTGATGGTCCCGGCGACCGGAAACCCGGTTGTGCAGATTGGCGGATTGACGGCCCGCCTTCCGGCATCTGACGCGCGCTGGCCGCACAGGCACCTCGTCTGCAACATGGCCAACGGCGTGAGCTGGGCGGTGGAGACGCCGCCGCTGGAGGCTCAGCCGGGAGCCGAGTGGTCGTGCCGCATCACATCGGCGGCGGGCAAGGCGGCGATACCTGCGGCACTGAAGCTGGACGTTGTGGCCGTTGCGGATGGCGTGACAGGCGCTGAAATGGCACTCTCGTCGGCCGCCGGCGTCTTCACGGGCACACTGCCCGCCAAGCCCGGCTTCTGGCGGTTGCGGGTTGCGGCGACCGACGGCAGCCCGCTTCAGGGGCAGACGCTGGGGGTGGCGTTGATTGGCGACCAACCCGTCGCTGCGGTCTCGCTGTTTACCGTCAACAACCGCGCGTTGCTTCGGCGCGGCGACACGCTGGATCTGCTCTGGGTCGCCCGCCGCAAGGCGGGATCCACTGCCGCGGAATGGCCGGTGCGCCTGCGCGGAGTGGGGCTCGATGCCGCAGTGGGCCGCATCGCCGTTCCGGCGGGGGGAGACGGTTCGACCGCTGTCAGCGGGCACCTGGCGGTGGACACGGCCGCGCTGGCGGCGGGCGAGTACACGGCCGTCGTCGAGGCGGATGGCGTGGCCGGCTATCCGTTCCGGTTCCGGATCTGCCAGCGCGAGCGGCTCAGCAATTTCGATGTGTACTCGTTTTCCATTCACACGACGGCCGCACGACCCTATCCGGGTTCGCCGGTGAACGCCTATGTCGGGGGGGTCGACCTGGGCGCGCCCGGCGTGGCGCTGTTCCTGGCGGACGGGGACGGGTCGCTCGACGGGCTGTTCGGCGCCTATGCTCAGGCGCCGTTCGGACCGGCACGCGAGATGTTTGCGCGGCCCGGCATGGACGAGCGGAAGGGCATGGCCCTGGCGGCCATGGGCGTGCATCACGCGCCGACATGGCCCGAAGCGCATTCGTACGAGGCGTCCAACCCGAAGCACACACTCCCCGAAAACCTCGCGTGGGTGCGGCGGCGCATGGCGCTCTATGCGCAGGCACATGCCGACTATCCGGGGGTCGACGGCTTCGATTACGGCTGGAATTGGCAGGAAAACGCCAAGGGCTGGTGGAGCGATTCCGGCCCACGTCTGGACGCGTGGCAGCCGGAAGCCGCGAAGCAGTCGGAAGCGGCGGCATGGAAACTGACGCAGGAGATGTGGCCGAACGTGGTTGCGAAATATGCGCATCTCAAGCCGATCAACAAGACGCTTTCAGACAAATGGCCGAAAGAACTGGCGGATATTCCGGGGCTTACGGAGAATCAAATGAAGTATGTGAAAGCGGTGACGCCAAACGGCTGGAGTCTGCGACTGCCGAACACGTTTGCGGAATGGTTTGCCGATCTCAATGAGATACTGCCCGGGCTGACCCACCACGCCCACGTTTCCTCGCCCGGCCTGGGCGGCGGCATCCAATACTGGAGATGGCACGGCAAGACGCATCGCAACTCGGTTGATTTCTCGGAGCGATTCCTTTCGCCCTTTGACGGATGGCGATCTCCCGCAATCATGGCCATGGACAACCGTGAGAAGCAGAAGATCCAGTTGGCCATCCAGAGCCACGGCGGGCGGGCGGCCGATATCCCGGGCCTCTTCGCGGCAGCCGGGCGGGGCGTGGACGGTTTCGCGTTCACGGATTTCTCGGACACGAGCGACCCGGACACGATCGGGCGCGCCCGCGTGTTCGAGCGGTTCGGATCCTGGTTCGTTTCCTTCGATCCGCTGACCGACGTGGCCCTGTTCTGTGCCCAGGATGGGAATGCCGTGCGCACGGCCCTGCACGATCTGGCCCGCATACGGCGGCCGGCCACGATGGTGGGGCCGCGCGACGTCGAAGCCGGCGAGCTGCTGAAGTACAAGGTGTTGCTTCTGCTGGGCATCGGCGATGAATTGCCGCCTGAAATCCTGACCGCGTTCCGCGCCTTCGAGTCGGGGGGCGGCGTCATCCTGAAGGATGATGCGTGCAGCAAGGAGTTGCCGGGACGATTCATCGGGCTTGCTTACACGGGTCAGACCCTGTCCGGCAGTTGGGGCGGCGCGCAGGCCGGAGGAGAATACGAGCACACGTATGTCTGGAAACTCTTCCTGGAGAAGCAGGATGCGCTGGTCAAGGCGTTCGCCGGCGCGCCCCAGCCTCCCGTCATGACGCCGGATACGGATGTGCTCCTTTCACCGCTGGCCGGAAAAGAGTCGATCATCTGCTTCGTCATCAACAAGACCGAGGTTCCGCTGGAAGTAACCTTTCCCGATGAAAAATCGAGCCGTTTCCGCCAGCAGAATGTGCTGCCCAAAATCGGCGAACTGCAGGTGGAGAAAGGCTGGCATGTGCACAACCTGCTAACCGGCAAACCGGCGCCCGCCGAAAGCACCGCGAAAGGGCTTCGTGTGCCTCTGGAACTGACTCGTGCCGAGGGGGAGATCTATCTGCTCACCCGGCGGGAGCCCACGCGCATGACCATTCGGGTAGACCGCACGTCACCGATCAACGCGCGTCTCACCGGCGGGCTCGCCGATGCCGAGGGGACGCTGCTGGCCGACCCCATGCCATTCGAGGTGATCTTAACAGGACCGGAGGGCGCGACGCTGTTCCGCACGTTCGCCTCCATCGGGCCCGACCACCCGTTCGATCTTCCCGTGCCGGTCATGTCGGCGGGGGCGCGGCCGGACCTGGTTCTGCGCGACCTGGTGCTCGGCACAACCGCCACCCAGGCATTGGAACCCGCCGCGCCGGCCGTGGTGACTGTCCGGCAAGCGCCCGACCTGATCGGCGGCGAGACCAAGATTCTCGCCTTCCTCTCCGAGCGCCAGAACAAGGGACCCGTCACGATTCTTCTGGACCAGGGGCAGGACGCGTATCGTCCGGTGGCGGAGAAGATCGCGGCTCTGCTGAAGCAGGGCGGGCGCGAGGCGCGCGTGACGATCTTCGACGCAGCGGATATCCAGCCTCTTCATCTGCGCTGGTATCCCCAGCCGGAGGATATCCACGTCCTGCACAGCGTCACCAATGCCTCCGCTTGGGCGTGGCGGATCAACATGAGCGTGTGGGCATCTTTTGAGAAAGACAAGTATGGCGCCATTACCAAGACGGATTATGCCAAGCCGAGCGCCGGCTACGCCGAAATGGGGCCGCGGTTGCGGCACGATGCCGACGTGGTCCTGTTCGGTCTGCCGTCCGACAACCGCGTTGCTGACGATCTGGCTCCCTGGCTGAGGCGGGTCCCGACGGAGAACTACCCGGCAGCGGGCGGGTTCTTCGTCCATTATCTGTGGTCGCCTTTCCGGGCCGGGTACGACGCCCTGTACGTGGGCTGCCGCGATGTCGCCGGCGCCGAGGCGGCGGTGGCCTGCCTTGCCGGCTTGAAGCCTCGCACCCCGCCGTCACCGCCGTCCTGGCCGGAACAGCAGCCGGTGGTTGTCCGCGGCGGAGCGCCCTCCCCCGTGGAGAACATGGCCGACGTCCTCGGCGGCACGCAGATCGTGAGCCTGGATTTCTCACCGAGCGGAAACCGCCTCTTTGCGGCAACGCTTTCCTATGGAGACTGGCTGTTTGTCATGGATCCGGAAGGCGCTATTCTGGAACAACGGATGCCTCCGGAAACCCAGGTGTTTCCCAACTGGTACCGGTGGGGGCGGTATGCCGCGCCGCTCAGCGACACGCTGCTGCGCATCAATCTCTGGGATGGCGTTTATCACTACGACCTCACGCGCGGGTGGATCAGCAAGGCGTCCAAGTCGTCTCTGGTTGAAGACCCGAAGGCGGGCAGGATTTTTCAGGGCGACTCCGACCAGCTGCTCGCGCTGGACCCGCAGGGACGTGTCCTCTGGCGCTACGAAGACGCGGCCCACTCGCCCGACCTGAGCGCCGTGCGCGACGTGTCGCCGCGCGCCATCAGCGGCGACCGGCGCGTCCTGCTGGTTTCCGCTTATGCGAAAGGAAACAGCAGTGCGTTCATCACGCCCTCGGTCTTGGGGCTCGACTGTGCGACCGGAACGGTTCTGTGGCAGCGCGCCGGCATCTTGCTCAATGCCGGCAAGGTCATCGCCCTGGATGACCGGTTCATTGTCATGGCCGACGATCAGTCCGCGCACGAACTGATCGCGGCGGACGGGCGCGGGGGGACAGCGATGTCTTCCTTGCGCGGTAGTCCGGATTGGGTGCTGCAGGTGCCGGGACGGAAGGTTCTGCTGATTGCAGAAAACGACTATTTCGACTGGCATGGCCCGGCGTCACGCGTGTACTTCCGCCCGCTCGAAGGCGGCGCGGACCAGGATCTCCAGGTGCCCGGACGGGTTGTTGCCATTACGCCCGCGCCCGACAACACCTCCTTTGCGGTGGTGACCTCCGTCAACCGCTCGCTGCTGTTTGCGTCGGACGGAACGCGGCTGTGGGAGACGGAGACCCCGTCGGCAACCCTTCTGCGATTCTCGCCGGACGGCAAGACCATCGCGACCGCCGGACGCGACGGCGTGGTGCGTCTCTTCAATTCCGCCGATGGAAAGCTCCGGCGCGAATCGGACCTGAACATCGGTAACAGCATCACCGCGGAGAAGTACGTCAAACAGGAGCGCATGGGCGATGTGCCCAGAGAGAAGGGCCGGACGCCGCAACCCCTGCCGCCTGAACCGTCGTACCTGAAGTCGTTGCCCGTGAAGCGTGTTTCCTTTGGTCCCAACCTCGCCCCGCCGGAGCGGATGCGAGAGCTGCTCAAACCGGCGGATCTCGTGGCGGTTGACGGCGACAAGCCCGGTTATCTTGGCACGCTGAGCGGGAGTGTCACACTGCCGCCGATCCCGGTGACGGCCGGAACCACCTACCTCGTCGAGTTGCTCAACGGGGCCGGCATGTCGACCAACACCGCTTCGATGCTGCGCCTGGAAATCTCCGTCGTCGGGAAACAGAAGTCACAGAATCTTCCCTGTACGGTTCGCTTGCCGGTGGATGCCACGCTGGAGCGGCGCCGGTTCGCGTTTCGCGCCGACGTGAATGATGAGGTGGCGCTGACGATGCGAACGATTCTGCCCACTGTCGTCACCGTGCGGAATATTAAACAGAAGAGCTTTGACAAGGTTGAGACCGGCAGCAGTCCAATCGTGATCGGCGATGTCATCGTGTCGGCCATTCGGTTTCCGGGGCGAAACATGTTGTTTGACGGCGGCCCCGGCTCCCGTTCCAAGCCTTCCGGCTCATTCACCTGCATGTTGTATGCCCTGAACGATGCAATCACCGCCACGCAGGAGATCGATGTCAAGAGCCCGACCGTTCCCCTCCAGTTGGTTAATGGAGCGATTGCCAACAACAAGACGGTTTGGGACAAGATCAATGAGCGTCCGGAGGGTGTCGTGGCCTATGCGGATGCGGTCGTCCGTTTCGACAGACCGTCGGCGCTTTCAGCGATTGCAGTCTACGAAGACATGACCGGGCCGGTGATCACGGAGGGTGATCGTGTTCGCGAACGCACCACGATGCGGTATGCCGTGGAAGTGCGCAACACGGCCGGACAATGGGCGCGCATCGGCGTGGTATCGGAGAACCGGCAACTCGTTAACATCTTCCCGTGCCCGGAATACCCTGTCGACAGCATTCGGTACGTCTGGGCCGGGCGCCATGACTACCTGAACCTGGGCCGCACGGACGGGTTCGTGCGCACGGCGCAGATCGAGGCGTATGTCAGCGGAGAGGCGCTGGATCTGGAATATCTGATGGAAGTGAATGAAGCGGGAGATCTCCCCCGGTTTGATTGACGGATGTTCGTCGTCGAATCAACGGAGGCCTGAAATGTCGACGTGTTCCCCGGTCACCATCCCGCCAGCCAATGGTTTTCACCAGAGGCTGGATTTATCGTTCAGCGCGGGGCCGTCACTGTGAACCGTGATACGACGCGGATATCGCCCGATGACGCGCCGATGAGCACGTCGTATTCGCCGGGCTCGACGACAAAGGCATGCTTCTCGGTGTCCCAATACGCCAGCTTTTCGCCGGGCAGAGCGAACGTCACGGTCCTCATCTCTCCGGGCTTCAGCGCAAAGCGCTGGAACCCGCGCAGTTCCTGCAACGCCCGTTTCACGCGGCTATTGGGCTTGCGCACATAGAGTTGCGCCACCTCCTCGCCTTCGCGCGCACCGGTGTTCTTCACGTCTGCGGCGACGGTGAGGGCGCCGTCTGCGGCAATCGCTTGGGCCGACAGGCGCACATTCGTGTACGTGAACGCCGTGTAGCTCAGCCCGTGGCCGAAGGGAAACAGCGGCTCGCCGCGGAGAAACATGTGCGTAAAGCCCTGGGAAATATCGTACTGATCTCGTGAGGGGACCTGCTCATCCGAGGCATAGACCGTGTGAGGCAGGCGCCCGGCCGGGTTCTCGTCGCCGAACAGGACATCGGCGATGGCATGACCGCCTTCTTCGCCCGACCACCAGGCCTGGAGGATCGCGGGGACATTTTCCTTCAGCCACGGCACGGCGAGGGGCCCGGCACTCATTTGTATGACGACGGCACGCCTGTTCGCCGCGAAGACCGCCTTGACCAGTTCCTCCTGACGGCCGGCCAACTTCAACGTCTTCCGATCGAGCGTCTCGTGTTCGACTTCGGTCGTCGTGCCGATACAGAGCAGGACAAGATCGGCATCGCGGGCGGCGGCGGCGGCCTTCGCGATCGAGGCACCTT
>VGWG01000052.1 GCA_016873675.1 Lentisphaerota bacterium
ACGGGAAACGATGGCAGCAGGACCGGTTCGTAGGCGTCGCTCAACACGTTGGCAAAAACTTGCACGTGCTCGCCGGCCACGTACGAGGCTCGGTCAGTCTCGATCGTGATCCGCTTGTTTTCGCCGAGCAGCCGCGAGAGGGTGAGGAATTGGATGGCCTGGCCCCAGAACCGAGCATGGTGCGTGTCGCCCGCCTCCCGGCGAAGCCTCCAGAGATCCTCGGTCCCGACGAACATGGTCTTGCCGTTGCCGTAACGCTGCCAGGCTACGAGCGGATAAGGCTTCGAACGGTCGGTCGCGTACGAAAGCGACAGCAAAACGGAAGCGCCGGGCTTGGCCCCGGACAACTCGGGGAGGCTGCCCAGCGGTTTGACCGCCTCCCACAGCCGCTCATTGCGCTCCCTGGGCAGCACGAGGGACACGATCCGGCTCTGCTCTCCCTCCGGCGTGACGACGGGATGCACGGTGTCGGACACGGGCATCCACTGGCCGGAACCGATGACGACGGGCAGCATCCGGCTGATGGACGTGTTGATATAGCTCGACGGCGCACCCATGGGACCGGCGAGCATCAACAGCGATCCGCCCCTGGTTTTGACAAGCGCTTCGATGAGATCAATCTGCGCGGGCGTGAAGAAAGTCGCGGGAACGTCGCCGATGATCACGAGGTCGTTCTTCATCGCCTCGGCGCTGTCTTCAGGGTACTTCGCCACGTGGTATGGCGAGATCGCCGCCAGATTGGGGTCCCCCTGCGTCATCAGAAACTTCACGTCGAGACGAGGATCACGCAGCAAAACCCAGCGCAGGTAGCGGTATTCCCACCGGGGCATGCCTTCCACGTACAGCACCTTGATCCGATCATCGATAATCCGCACGGGGTGTGCCACCTGATTGTTGTTCGTGCTCGCCTCCTCAGGCAGGGGAATCACCGCCACCTCCAGAGTCGCTGAGCCCGCTTCCCTGGGGGTGAAGAGTATCTCTTCGAACTGCGTGCCGCCCGCCAGTGTCACGGTCCGACTCTGCACCGGCTTTCCATCAACCCGAAGCGTCATCTTGGCGTCCTGCCGATCATAGCCGACGGAGTCGAACTGGACCCGGAGAGGAACCTTGTCGCCGGAGAATACAACGTCCGGCGCCACGATCCGCCGCACGTAAATGTCGGGGGGAGCCGGAAGGCCGATGCCGACTGTGTAGATGGGAATGCCCCTCTCGCCGAAGCGACGGGCCACAACCAGCGGATCTTCCCCGGCGTTCCAGGCAAAATCGCTCAGCACCACGACACCGGCGATCATCTGTCCCGCGTAGCGCGCAACCGCTTCTTCGACGGCTGAGCCGACGCGCGAGACTCGGCCGGTCGCCTCCTGCCCGAGCAGCCATTCCACCCCCGGGCCTTCTCCGTCGCAGGGTCTGAGGCTGTCGTCGAAGGTGAAGAACCGCACGTCGTGGTCGGCGTCGAGTTTGGCCGGCAGGGCGATGGCCGGATTCTCTAACGCCGCCTGCGCCAGCTTCAATCGTGAGACGGAGGAGACGTCTTTCCGCAACGCCTCAAGCTGCCCCGAGAGGAGCGTCTCCGCCGGAGATAGCCTGCCCAGCGCGACGGTGGCTTCCTCCACGTCGCGCGGGTCCTCGCGCCTATCCACGAGGGCCATGCTTTCGGAAGCGTCCAGCAGAATCAGGACGGTCTGGCGGATCGGCCTGACCAGCTTGTACGCAATGGCGGGTTTCATCAGCAGGGCGCAGATCAGCGCGACTGCGGCGGCCTGACACGTTGCCATCAACGCGCATCGAATCCGCGACGGACTCCTTTCGGCGCGATAGAGCCAGACCGCGAATGCCACGGCACAGAAGATCACCAGCAAGGCCCAGCCCCAGCCCTGCCGCAAGAATACGTCCGGCTCGGACAGAACATCGCTCGCCTCTAGTCCCAGTAATTTGTTCAGAACGCTTCGCATCTCCATAGCTCTCGCCGTGTGTTCAGAACACTTCTCCCCACACCCCACGCGCTACGCCTTCCTCGCGGCAACCACGTCTCGCTGTTGAACCGTGCGGCTCATGTCGCTCAGGCCGCCAGCCATTCGCTTGGTATACCTCTTTGCCAGCAGGCTCTGCGCGACGAACGCTGCCAGCGCCAGCCATAAAAGTGCTCCGCTCAGCTCGCGTCCGACGCGGCTTTCCTTGACAATCAGAGGCAGATTGCCATCCGGTTGGACCAGTCGTAACGGGATATCCGACAGGTGCGTCTCCATCGCTTGCCGTCCGGCGATCTTCACGTCCGATTCGCCCGGGTCCACATTGACCGCAACCGATAGCGAAAGCCCCGTGCCGTCTTCCGAGCGGAGTTCGTAGAACCCGGCGGCGTCCGCGCCGTCGACTGCCGCGACCCTCTGTCCGTTTCTTTCGACAACCTTGACCAGCGTATCTGTCGCGGTCGGACCGCGCAGGATCAGCGTGCTGCCCGCCTCACGGTCGCCGACGGGCAGGAACATCGGCTCTCCGACCGTGACGTGTTCCGTCGCCCCTGCGTGAATCAGGCAGGTGATCATCTGCTGAACCAGGATCGGATACAGGGGCTGCACCGGGAAATCGGTCCACGCCCGATCCAGCGTGGTCGTGAACAGCAGCACAGACCCGCGTCCCAGCCGCTTTTCCAGGAGCAGCGGCAGATCGCTGCCGGTGAATGTGAGGATCGCCTGCGCGTCACGATCCGCCTTCACCCGGAAGGCCTTGTGAAATCCCCCTGCGTCCAGCAGGTCCGGCGGCAGGAACCTCAAAAGGGCCGACAGCGGATGCCGGGATTGGGACGGGGCAATCGACCATCCGTCCGTCCCTTCTGCGGGACTTTCCGCAAGCCCGACGAGTTCCCCTGGCAACAGCGATTCGCCGTTCTCCCGGAAAACCGAGTTGTAGTGTTCCGAGTCGACGTTGCCGCCCAGCGAGACGACGAGTCCGCCGCCGTCCCGCGCAAATGCGAACAGCCGGGCGACCTGCTCGGGCGGCACGTGGTCCACGTTGGCCATCAGAATCACGTCGTAATCGCGGAAGGTCTCAGACGCGAGCTCCTGGGGCACCACCGTCGTCACCGCAACCGGACCGTTCTGTGCCAGTTGCTTCAGGCGCAGAGCGGCACTCACAAAGTCCGTCTCGCTCTCGAACGGCGCCCGTTTGCGGTCGCCATCCACGCAGAGCACGCGAATGGTCGCCGGAATCCGAACCACCGCGCGGCTGATATTGTCGGACGAGAGTTCGTCGGGGCTCAATTCCACGCTGAGCGTGGCGTACCCGGGAGCATCGAAACGGCTCACGAACGAAACCACCTTGGTCTGCCCCGGCTCCATCGTCTCCAGCGGTTGCTGCCCGACCGGTTCGCCGTTGACACGGAAGGTCACGGACGCGCCCGTCCGGGGCCGGGTCCCCCGATTATGGATCTCGGCCGCGAAACGCGCCGTCCCCGATTTTCGCACGGTTCCGGAAACGAACTCCAGTCCCCCCACGGCAAGGTTTTCCTCGCCGTCGGATTGAACCGGCACAATGAAGAGATTGGCCTGCGAGCTTATCTGCCGAAGCGAACGCCTGGCCCTGTCGGAAAGCGATTCCCAGGTTACGGCCTGCGCGTCCGTGATCAGATAACACTCCCTGACGGGCGTCTTGAGCTCGCGCACAAGCTCTTCAATCTGGTCGAGACCTGGCTCCAGGTTCAGCCGCTCCGGCAGTACCGCCAGTTTCTCGTCGAACAGCGTGGAGACCTGCTCCGGCATGTAGCCGACAGATCGCTGGAGGATCCGTGGACGGCTGCCCAGCAGCACGACTGTCACTGGATCGCCAATCACGACGGTTCCGAGAATTTCCCTGGCGCGCTCGACGGCCCGGGCAAACCGGGTGGTGAACGCGCCGTGCGCCATGCTGTACGAGCCGTCAATCGCAATGACAACGCCCACGCGGCGCTGCCCGCCCACCCATTTGCCGGCTTCGGTCCTGATCGTGGGCCGCGCCAGCGCCAAGGCCAACAACGCGATCACCAGACACCGCAACAACAGCATCAGCCGATCCTCGATCCGGACCTGGTTCGCGCGGATCACCAGCGCCCGGCGAAGCAGTTCCATCGCCGCCCATTCCGTCCTTCGCCCGTAGAAGCGGTTCAGCAGGTGAATGGCAATGGGAACGGCGACGCCGAGGAGCCCGAGCCCCATCCAAAGCCAGATTGAGTTAAGAAATGCCATGTCGTTGCGCTTTCACTCACTCCGAAACACCACGCACGGGTCCCGCCAATCGACCCCGCACGGATGCAGTATCCGTCCGCCGAAATCGACGTCGATGGTGAGCGTGTCGCCCGGCGGCAGCGGGATTGAAACCGCCACCGGTGCGTTCGTGGGTGCCAGCAATCGCTCATACACGATCTCGCCGGAGACCCGCAGGCCGATCCGCACATCGCCGCGACACCCCGTGACCGGAGCCGCCACGGCGTGGAACATCGAGTCTTGCCCCTTTCGTGCCGGCAGACGATACTGAGCGACGGTGCCCGCCTGCATCCGCACCGCCGTCAGGCAACTCGGCATCGGCGGACGCCGCTCCCCGTCATAGCGGTAATCGATGAGCCGCGCAGCGGTGGGCCGACCGGCGGGATCGCGAATCGCGATGTCGCCGGCGGGCGGCACTCCAAGGCGCATCAATCCAGGCGGCGATCGCCTGACGTAGCGCACGGCGGCCCAGGGAACCGATAGCGCGCCCAACGCGGCATGCGTCATCTCCAGACCGTTGGCGCCCAGACTCAGGCGGCCGTGAATAATGCTTCCGTCAATCAGGCCGATTTCGTCGTCCGGTCCCGCCGCAGAAGGGCTCGCGTCATGCTCGAACAGGTAATAGAGCGTCCCGACTCTCGGGACGGTCAATGCGCCCAGCGGGCAATCCACCGCCAGCATATCCTCCCCGATCCACAGAAGCGTCCCTGGAATCGGTTCTCCGTGTGTGCGATAGAGCGCTCCGGTTCTGTGTAAAACGCCGGGGTCGGGCGAGGATGAGAAATCCAGCGCCGCGACAGATTCGGTGCCGATCGTGCAACGGCCGAAAAGATCGCTGATCACCGTCAGACGGTTCGACTCCAGGCCGAGAATTCGGGCGCGCCAGATCTCGCCGTTTCTCAGCCGGATCGCCTGAAGGGCGCCGAACGTGTTTGCCCCCGTGTCCCGGATCACGGCGATGATCCCGTTCAGCGGGACGGCGGAGCCGCCAATCAGGATCGCCCGTTCCCGCACCGTCGTCTCGCCCTCCAGACGGACCCCTGCGGTCTGGATCGTATCGGCGCGCGAGGCCGTGCAGGCGCTCCACGCCCCGGCGAGGCACACAAGAATGGCAAAACGCGGTGTCACGTGGGTCACCTCATAGTCCTGGCCATGGAGCACTGAACCAAATAGCTGGCGATGGCGGTCTCGACCGGTTGGCGGGTGTTCACCAGGACATAGTCCACCAGCAACTTGGCGCACGCGCGTTTGATCTGATTGATGAACCCTTCCACTTCAGCCAGATAACTGGCGCGTATGCGGGAGGCGTGCGTGATCGTTTCTCCCTCGTTCTCCATCCCCTGGAAGCGACGCATTCCCTGAAGCGGAAACTCGAGTTCATAGGGATCCATGATATGGAAAACGATCACGGTGTGGCCGCGAAAGCGCAGGTGGCTGAGACCCTGGATAAAGGCCTCGGTATGATCGAACAGATCGGAAAAGAGAATCACCACTCCGCGCCGGGACATCCGTCGGGCGAACTCGTGAAGCATCGCGGCGACATCGGTGCGTGGTTTCGACTGCGCCTGCTCCAGTGCGTGCGAGAGGCGGCTCAGCACGGCTTTCGAACTCGTCGGCTCTATGTATTCCTGCAATTCGCCGTCAAAAACGCCGGCCCCCACCGAGTCATGCTGATCCACGATGAGGTACGCCAGGCTGGCCGCCATGTACTTGGCGTATTCCAGTTTGCTGATCTTGCCGGACGCATAACGCATCGAGACGCTGGCGTCCAGCAGCAGATTCGCCGTGAAGTTTGTTTCGGCCTGAAACAGCTTGATGTAGTACCGTCCGGTACGGGCGTAGAGTTTCCAGTCAATGCGGCGGGTCTCGTCGCCGGGAACATACGGACGGTGCGCGGTGAAATCCGTGCTGAAGCCGCGGAGGTGACTCCGGTGCATGCCGACCCGCATCCCCTCGACGATCTGCCGTACAACGACATCGAGCGGACCCAGCTCGGAAAGAATTTCGGGATCGAGGTACCTAGACCCCCGTTGCCCGGTGTTTGGGCTTGGCATCGTAGAGTTTCTCTTCACAGGGGATACTCGTGAGCAGCCGCTTGACAATGTCGTCGGTGCTCACGCCCTCGGCGTGCGCGGCGAAGTTGAGCCCGATCCGGTGGCGCATAACCGAGGGGGCCAGGGCCCGGATGTCTTCGATGGCGACGTGGAAGCGCCCGTGCAAGAGGGCGCGGGCCTTACCGCCGCCAATCAGGCACAGACAGGCACGCGGACTCGCCCCCCAGGACACCCACTGGTTGACAAAATCGGGCGCCCCGGTTCCGCCGGGCCGGGTGGCCCGGACCAGAGCCGCCACGTAGTTGAAAATGTGATCCGCCACCGGCACGTGACGCACCAGGTCCTGCAAGGCCAGGATCTCGTCCTTACGCAAGACGGCGTCCAGATTCATCTCGGGCTCGATCCGGGTGGTGATGGTCTTCATGATCCGGATTTCATCCTCCTCGCTGGGATAACCCACCAGAATCTTGAGCATGAACCGGTCTAGTTGGGCTTCCGGAAGCGGGTAGGTGCCTTCCTGTTCCAGCGGGTTTTGCGTCGCCAGCACGAAGAAGGGCTTGTCCAGGCGAAAGTCCTCCCCTCCGGCCGAAATCTTCTTCTCCTGCATGGCTTCCAGCAGCGCCGCCTGCGTCTTGGGCGGGGTCCGGTTGATCTCGTCTGCCAGAATGATGTTGGAAAAAACGGGACCCTTGCTGAAAACAAACCGCCGCTGGCCTGTTTGAGGATCGTCCTGCAGGATTTCGGTTCCGGTAATGTCGGAAGGCATCAGGTCCGGTGTGAACTGAATGCGACGGAAGGACAGGGAAAGGGTCTTGGCGAGGCAACTGATCAACAGCGTCTTGGCCAGTCCCGGCACCCCTTCAAGAAGTCCATGGCCCGCACTGAATATGGCGACCATGACCTCATCAATCACCGGGTCCATGCCGACGATGACTTTATTCAACTCGGCCTGAACCCGGGCGCGAGCCTCGCCAAGCCGCTTGGCCGCTTTGACATCATCGGGGAGGGGTTCCAGGCGGGATTCCTCGGATGCATGCGCGTTGACTTGCATGGGTTCCTGTCTTTTCTCTTAAGGGCGTGTCATGCCCATTAACACACCCTTCGTTGTCAGAACGTTCGTGACCGTTCACGGCCATCGATGCTTACCGAAACAGATGGGCCACAATAGCACGAAAGATCGCTCGTGTCACCCCTCATCCCAGAGACACATCAAGAAGCATCATCACCGCGAAGCCCACCAGGGTTGCCATGGTCACCTGATCGATGTTGGCCTCGTTCCGCTGAGATTCAGGAATCAGCTCTTCCACCACCACAAAGATCATCGCGCCGGCGGCAAAGCACAGGGCATAGGGGAGAAAATCCTGCATGTACAGAACAAATGCGGCGCCGAGTACCCCTGCCAGGGGTTCGACCATCCCGGAGGCCTGCCCCATGAGAAAGCTCTTCATCCGCCCCATTCCCTCTCTCCTCAAGGGCAGGGACACCGCCGCCCCTTCGGGGAAATTCTGTAGGCCGATGCCGATGGCCAGCGCAAGGGCTCCTCCTATCGTGGCGGAAGGAAGATTCGCCGCCACGGCCCCGAAGGCCACACCCACCGCAAGGCCCTCCGGAATGTTGTGCAAGGTGATCGCGAGAACCAGCAGCGTGCTTCGCTGCCACGAGGTCTTGATCCCCTCGCTGTGCCCGATCGACAGCCCGGGATGAAGATGCGGCAGCACACGGTCGGCCAGCCTCATGAAACACCCGCCAACCAGGAATCCGATCACCGCCGTCAGCCAGGGAATTTGTCCCATGTGTTCGGCCATCTCAATGCCCGGTGCGAGCAAGGACCAGAAGCTTGCGGCAATCATGACGCCAGCAGCGAACCCCAGCATCGAATCCATGAGTTTGGGATTGACCGTTCTGGTGAAGAAAACGAGCGCCGACCCCGCTGCCGTCAAGCCCCAGGTAAATAACGTGGCCATCAGCGCTTGATTGATGGGACTGTACTGCTGCATGAAGTCGATCATGAGGAGCCCTTTGCTTGTGATCGCCAAGTGAATGTCATGAATGGCGTGTATTGTGGCGCGTGCGGGCGCGGAAATCAAGCGCGATCAGCATAATAGGTGAATCGGGGTCGGTATCGGTTATTCATTCGTAATTCTTCGCGTGCATACGAGCGGTTGCCTCCCGCCAGCCAGTAGCCAGTGCAACACTGGCTACTGGCTGGCGGGAGTTAGTGGACGGAGATCCCGCTGCACTCCTGCCTATAACGCAAAACCGTTTCTGAAATCCGAAAAATCATTTGATGTCCTATTCATTTGGGAGTATTGTTCAACACGTAGCAGTTCATTGCTTCCCACCCACCGCAGGGGGCAGGCTGCTGAAAAAAAGTCCAACACGCCGGACGCGAGGGACGTATCAGGGATGTAACGGCCCGTAGAGGAACGCATATGCCTCCCCCAACGGATGAAACAAACCCGGCCCCGGACCTGCGGCAGCAACGGATCGCCGCCGTGGTCCGGGACTACCAGCAGCCCTTGTTGCGCTACACCTCCCGGTTATTGCGCAATGCCACTCTTGCTCAGGATGTCGTGCAAACGGTGTTCATCAAACTCTGCAGCAACTGGAGCCCCTCGCAGGAAGCCGGCGGGGACCTCAAGCCGTGGCTCTTCCGCGTCGCCCATAACGAGGCGGTGGACCTCATCCGCGGCGAAGCGCGCCGCAAACGCCTCCACGCCTGCGGCGCGGCCGAGGCCGAGATCCTTCACGGCGGGACCCACGCCGACGCGGCGCCTGATGACGACCGCCGCGCCCTGGTCCTCGGATGCCTCGGCGCGCTCGACCCGTCCGAACGCCAGGTCATCCTGCTGCGCCTGCAGCAGAACATGAGCTATGACGAAATCGCCGCAACCGTGAACCGCCCCCGAGGCACCGTCGGCGCCCTGCTCCACTCCGCCGTCAAAAAGCTGGCCCGCCAGGTCCGCCGCAAGGAGGGTGTATGACTACCTGCCCCACCGAACCCCGCCTCACCGCCTGCCTCCTCGGCGATCTTCCCCAGGCGGAGGCCGACGACGTCCGCGCCCACATCGCGTCCTGCCCCGCCTGCCGTGCGGCGGCCGCCGAACTCGCGCCCCTGCTCGACACCCTCCGCGCCGCCCTCGCCGCCGACGCCGCCGCGCCCCTCGCGCTCGACCCCGCCCGGCTGACCGCCATCCTCGCCACGCCGCCGCCTACTCGTGCGCGCCGCCGCCGCACCCGCTTCTGGCTTGGCCCCGTCATCGGCCTCGCCGCCACCCTCCTCATCGTCCTCAGCGCCTCCCTGTTCTTCCCGGGCTTCGAATCCCGCCCCTATCGTGTCCCCAAAGGCAGCGGAGATCGAGCGGTTGCTACCCGCGTGTGCATTGACCGTCTAAACAGCAGTGAAGTCGCCTATGGCTACGATGATGGCATCAGCCATGAGACTGAGTTCAGAGCAGGCGAAGAGAAACCCGTTTTCGTCAGAAAGGTCAAAAAGAGGGCCATTGTCGACAGAGAGGGAGATTTGGCCGGCGAGACCGATACTGAAAACCAACCCGGATGGACAAGCTATGCATGGCTAATAAAGGATGGTCGGGGCGGCATCGACGGTACGTACTCAAAGCCGGACAAGAATGGCGATGCGTCCGTGGACCATACGGAGGCGGGCTTGCTCGAAGGCAAGATTAACCTCAAGTCAGGTAAACTGATTAAAGCCACGGAACTCGGACTTGGCAGCGCTTCGCGAGCAGCCGCCCCAGAACCACCAGGTGACGACAAGCCGGTTTCACACGGCACCGCCGTTGAACAAGTCAAAGCGCCTGTAATTCTTAGTTACTTTTCCCGAAGGGGTGCAGAGACAGGACAGAAAGACGGAAAGAATGACACGACCATAACTGATCGACCCTATGAATCCAAAGAAGGCATCGTGTTGCACAAATTCTCTGCAAAGGAATTTCACTTTCCACCCTTGAATGTCGGAGGCACTTGCGACATCCCGGAAAGACGTTTACGAGAAGAGGTTAAGACTGAATCCGGTCCGATGTGGCTTCAGGACTCCACCGTCGCCGAGGAGGTGGAGAAAGAATCGCGATCATCCTACTTTGCTGAAGATGACAACGGCCGCGTTCATTCCAAAGGCGGCAAGATGGGCGCGGGCGGCGGCAAGACAGGCGGCTGGCCAGACGACAGGCAGGACAACATTGAGCGCTTCTATGAAGAAAGGCCGGACACACCTGTGAAGCCCGCGCTCCCGGCGCCCCCAGCGCCGACGCAGATGTTTCCGCCGGGGGCCACCAGGATCGCGCCCCCCGCGCCCGGGATGAAGGCGCCGGCCAAGCCCCCGAAGGCGGAACCTGCGCCCGCGAAGCCGCGCGTGCCGGCCGTCTTCAACCCCTTTGTCGCCGCCGCCGAGCAGCCGCTCTCGACGTTTGCCATTGACGTCGACACCGCCTCCTACACGCGCACGCGCCAGGCCATCCTCGCCGGTCAGCTTCCCGAGCCTGAGGCGGTCCGCACCGAAGAGGTGGTCAATGCTTTTGACTATGGCGACCGCGCCCCCGACCACGCCACGTTCCGCATCTTTGTCGAGGGCTCGCCCGCGCCGTTCGGCCACGGCACCTCGCTCGTCCGTCTCGGCATCAAGGGCCGTCGCCTGGGCCGCGAGGAGGCCCGCCCGGCCGTCCTGACCTTTGTCGTGGACGCCTCGGGCTCGATGGCCCAGCCCGACCGGTTCGGCCTCGCCCGGCTGGCGCTGGCCGAACTGCTCGGCCGCCTCGGCCCCGACGACCGCATCCAGCTCATCGCCTTCAACGACACCGCCCGCGTCCTCGCCGATCCCGCCGCGGCCACCGGGGGCAAAGAGGTCCTCGCCGCCTTCGACCGCATCCAATGCACCGGCTCGACCCACCTCGAGGCGGGGCTCCGCCTCGCCTATGACCGCGCCGCCGCCGCCTTCCGTCCCGGAGCCGAAAACCGCGTCATCCTCCTCTCCGACGGCGTGGCCAACCTCGGCGCCGGCGCGGCCGCCGACATCCTCACGCACATTGACGCCGCCCGCCGCCAGGGGATCACCCTCGCCGTCTTCGGCGTCGGCCGCGGCGCCTACAATGACGAGATGCTGGAACAGCTCGCCAACCGCGGCGACGGCACCTACCGCTTCCTCGACGCCCCGGAGACGGTGCGCCGCGCCTTTGTTGACGATCTCGCCGCGACCCTCTACACCATTGCCTCGGACGTCAAGATCCAGGTCGAATGGTTCCCCGCCGCCGTCTCTCGCTACCGCCAGCTCGGCTACGAAAACCGAGCCCTCACGGCGGAGCAGTTCCGAGACGACACCGTCGACGCAGGCGAGATCGGCTCGGGGCAGTCGGTTACCGCCCTCTACGAAATCGAGCGTCTGGCCCTCGCCCCCCGCGCCGCCGCTGAGGCGCCGCTCGGCATGGTGCGCGTCCGCTACCGCCCCTCTGGAGGCGGTCCAGTGGCCGAGATCAGCCGTTCAATCCTCGCCGCCGACCTGGCCGCCTCCTTCCAGTCGACCCGTCCGCAATTTCGCCTTGCCGCCTGCGCCGCAGCCTTTGCCGAACGGCTCCGCGGCAGTCCCTATGCCAACGGGTTCAGCTTTGCAGAGGTGGCCGACGTCCTCCGACCCTCCGTAATGGAATTCAAACTCGACGCCCGCCTCGCCGATCTTCTCCGCCTCATTGAAGCCGCTGATCGCCTGGCAAAGTGAGAAAAACCTGTGTCCCACTTTTTTTTATTCATTGCGGCGAATCACCGCGACCGCCTCGCTGGCGTCGAGGGGGAGGTTCTATGACCGGCGCCAATCCGACGCTTGTGTTCCGCCGACGACGGCTCCCGCACTGGCTGGTGGCCGAACATGCCTATTTCGTGACCCTCTGCCGCAAGGGGTGTCTGCCCGCGCGTGTGACGGCCGAATTGCGCGCGGAGCGCGAAGCAGTGGCGCGGGACGTATCGGACCGCGCATCCCGCAGCGGACGGTCCGATACGTCCCGTCCCACTTGCTCCCGCCCGGACGAAGGCGGCAGCCCAGTGGCGCGGGACGTATCGGACCGCGCATCCCGCAGCGGACGGTCCGATACGTCCCGTCCCACTTGCTCCCGCCCGGACGAAGGCGGCAGCCCAGTGGCGCGGGACGTATCGGACCGCGCGGACGATCATGTGGCCCGGGATGACTGCCGACTCGCCGAGCGGCGGCGTCGCTTCCTGCAGATCGACGCCATCCTCGACGCCGCCGCGCGGAGCCCGCGCGACCTGTGCGCTCCGGCGGTTTCGGACGTGGTCCTCGGCAATCTCGACTGGCTGCGCGGGCGCGGCTGGCGCATCTGGGCCGCGACGCTGATGCCCAGCCACATGCACCTGGTCTTGCGCAACACCGAAGGCCGGAATGATGCGCTCTGCTCCGACTTGGCGCTGTTCATGTCCTGGACGGCGCGACAGGTCAACGCTGCGATGGAAACGCGCGGCAACTTCTGGCAATCCGAACCGTTCGACCACTGGTGCCGCGACGCCGACGCGTGGCTGCGGAGCGTCGGCTACACGCTGCACAATCCCGTCAAGGCGGGGTTGTGTGCGGCATGGCGTGACTGGCCCCAAACGGTGGCCGATCCCGAAGTGGAGGGGCTGATCCCATGATGCATGGCGATCATATCGGTTCCCGCCCGGACGGCGGCGGCAGCCCAGTGGCGCGGGACGTATCGGACCGCGCATCCTGCGGTGGACGGTCCGAGACGTCCCGTCCTACTTGCTCGCGCCCGGACGGCGGCGGCAGCCCAGTGGCGCAGGACGTATCGGACCGCGCATCCTGCGGTGGACGGTCCGATACGTCCCGTCCTACTTGCTCGCGCCCGGACGGCGGCGGCAGCCCAGTGGCGCGGAACGTATCGGACCGCGCATCGTGGCATGAGCGGCGCGAGAGCGGCGGTGGACGGTCCGATACGTCCCGTCCTACACGCTGCATTTATTTCCAAGACACCGCCCGTGAGAAGCGTATAATAGCCATGCCAACTCGGAAAGGATCATCCATGAACACGTTTCGCTGTCTCCGCTTCCTCCTCATCCTCCTCGCCACCTCTGCCGCATCCTCCTCCGCCGCCGCGAGCTGGAACAGCTTTGCCCTCGATGGCGCCATTACGGGGAATAACGCCGCCTTCGTGCTGCAGCTCGACCTCAAAGATCTCGCCCGCGGCGAATCCATTGACGTCGTCCGCGGCGCGATTGCCGTCCGCAGCGCGGAGCTGCCCGCTGGGGTCGCCCTCATGCGGGAGGACGACGCCCTGCGCCTCACGCTCGCCCCCGGCTTCACCCGCGCGCGCAGTGGCCGCGTGATTGTCCGTTTCGCCGCCCGCACCACGGTGAGCAACGACTGGCGCTGCGCCGGTTTCGCGCTGCCCGTGCTGCCGGTCCGGCGGGTCACGATCACCGCCGACCAGCCGAACCTGCAGATCGAGATCCCCCGCGCGGCCAACAGCGCGACCCGGCGTGATCCCGAAGGCCGCCCGACGACCGACGCCAATCTGGCGCTAACCCCCGATTTCGCCGTTTTGTGGAAGCCGGAGATCCGGCAGGCCGATTCCGAACTCGTGGCGACCTGCGACATCCACACCGTCGCCTCGGCGAGCCCCGGGACGCTCCGCGTCGACACCATCTTTTCCTATCGCGTCGCCCAGGGCCAGCTCGCGGAGATGCTGTTTGATGTCCCCGATGTGAACATCGTCAGCGTCGTGGGCGCGGACATTCAGGACTGGCGCATCGACCGGACCGACCCCGCGCGGCCTCGGCTGCGCGTGCAGCTCGCCCGCCCCCGGCGTGACGACTACCGGCTGGGGGTGGTCTGCGAGCGTACCCTCGCCTCCTTCCCCTGTAAATCCGACATCCCCGTTCTCGTCCCGCTCAACGTCATCCGCGCCGGCGGCAGCCTGCTGCTCGGCACCGACAGTGCCGTCAAGCTCCAGGTTGCCGACTCGACCGGACTGACCCAGATCGACCCCTCGGCCTTCCCGCGCGCCAATGCCGTGGAATCCACCGATCCGCGCCATGTCCCGGCACGCGGCCTATTCGCCTGGCAATACGCCGCCGTCCCCTACGCGATCATGATCGGTGCCGACAATATCGCATCCGCCATCCATGCCGACATCAACCTCCTGTTGAATGTCGCCAATGGCACCGCAGTCGCCGAGGCCTCGATCCAGCTCGACATCCGAGATGCCCCGGCCCGCGAGATCCGCATCGCCATCCCGGCCGATCCCCGCTGGTCTGTGGTTTCGGTCGCTGGCAGGCAGTTTTCGGAGAGCGATGTGGACACGCGCGCCACGGACGCCGGCCGAGAAATCGTGATCCCCTTCCGCGCGCCGGTGGAGGGTCAGGCGCTCGTGACCGTCCGCCTCGAAGCCAGCATCGCCGCGCTGGGGGACCATTTCGCCGTGCCCACCTTTGCCGTTGCCAACGCGCGCGCGCTCCGCGGCACACTCGTTGCCGCCGCCGAACAGGGCATCCGCCTCTCGCCGCGTACTCCGACCGAGCTTCACGACATCCACACGGCCTCGGCTTCTTTCAAGGCCGAGGGTGCCCAACTTGCCTACCGGTTCCGTGACGCCGCCTGGTCGCTCGGCATCCAGCTCGAGTACGCGAAATCCGCGATTCATTCCGAGGTCTTCCACCTTGTGTCCATCGGACCCGGCGTCGTGTATGTTTCCGCCGCAGTGAACGGACACGTCAGCGGCGCGCCTGTTCAAACCCTCCGGTTTCATGTCCCGGCCTCGATCCCCATGATTGACGTCACGGGTGTCGGCATTGAATCCTGGTCCCGCAGCAACGACGTCTGCACCGTCCGCCTCGCCAACCGCGTCCTCGGCGATTTCACCATCCTGCTCAGCTATGACCATCCGGTCGCCTATGACAACGCCGAGCTCACCGTGGGCGAGATCGAGACGCTCGACACCGCCAGTGAGCTGGGCTTCATCGCCATTGCCACCTCCGCGCCCCTCCGCGTAGACGAGGGAGGCGTCTCGCCCGCCATGCTCATCCGCATCCCGCGCGACGAGATTCCCGCCGGCTACGCGGCCACAGTCACAGCCCCAGTCGTCAGTGCCTGGAAATACACCCGCAAGCCGCATGCCGCGACCCTGCGCCTGAGCGCGCTGGATAGCAGCCGTCCGATCGATCAGGTGGTGGACTATCTCGCGCTCTCATCCACCCTTGGCCGTGACGGCGAGTCGGTGACCAAGGCCGTCTGGCACGTCAAGAATACCTCGCGTCAATATCTGGAGATCCAATTGCCGCCCGGAGCCTCCGCGTGGAGCGTGCGGCAGGCCGCCACCGCCGAAGTTCCGGCCCGCAACCTTCCGGCGCAGCAATCGGACGACCGTCTCCTCATTCCGGTCGAACGGCCGCGCGACCCGAATCAGGCCATTCCCATCGAAGTCATCTACGCGCAGGCTTCGGCCCGCACCCGCCGCTTTGGCGTCGTGACCCTTACCGCGCCGCGCCTTCCCGGCGCGCCGATCACCTTTGCCACGTGGGAGGTCTCCACCTCCGACCGCGTTGCTATGAGCCGTGCCACAGGCGGCGCGATGACCGCCGAACGGCCGCGCGCGATGGCTTCTCCGTTCGCCATTCCCAGGCGCAATCACCAGACCCAGCGCTTCTACCGTACGGCCACCCTCGCGGGCGAAGCGTCGCTCGCCGTGACCGTCACCGTCGTTCCGCGTTTTCTCGGCGGCACGTCCCTGCCGCTGGTCGCGACATCGACTGGCCTCGCGCTCGCCGGTCTGCTGCTCGCGCTCGTCCGCCGCCGCAGTGGCGCAGCGCTCGCGCTGTCCGGCCTGTGGCTGGTGGCGCTCCAGCTTCCCGGTTTCGCCGAACCCGCCGTCGGTGCCGGCCTGCTCGCGATTGGCCTCGCCTGCGTCGCTGCCGTCCTGCGGCTGATCATCCGCGCGTGCAGACGTCCATCGCCACCGCCGCTGCATGATGCGCCCATACCTGCTGAGGCGGCGTCCGAACCGCTCGCGCCTGTTGATCTTGAATCCGGGTGCGCCTCGTCGCGCCTGCTCATCGCCCTGGCGCTGCTGGGCGCGTGCCTATGCGTCACCGCACCTCGCCTCGCTGCGGCCGACCCTGCGCCGGCGCACGCGCAGCCTCTGCCGGTGCTGGATGCGCTGACCGTTGTCGTCCGATCACCCCTCCCGACTCCGCACGACGAACCGACTGCCGCGGTCCGCTGGACCCTCCATTTCCGAACCACGGAGCGGAATCAGGTTTTTATCCTCCCGCATCAGTCGGTGCTGATGGAGTCCGACGCCGACGGTATCCGTTACACGTTGTCGCCCGCCGGAACGAGCCTGACGCTGACGGTCCGCGACCGCGGCACGCATGTTTTCTCCTACACCATGCGTGAGCCTCTGACCCTCCAAGAGAAGTCGACCGGCCTGACCCTCCCGTGGTTCCAGACGCTCATCAACACGCTCACGCTCACCGTTCCGGCAACCGACCTCGACATTCGAGCCGACCAGGCCGCCTGGCTCGAATCCACAGTGACGGACGGCTCGACAACCGCCGAGATCACCTGTATCCCCGCCGAGTCGGTCACGCTGACCTGGCGACCCCGCGCCCGCGACACCCGCGCCGAGGAGACCGTTGTTTACGCCGACATCGCGACGATTGCCCGTGTCCGGCCAGGCGTGATTGAAGCCACGGCTCGCGCGATCTTCAACGTGGTTCAGGGCGAGACCCGCGTCTTCGCCCTGCGTCTGCCCGGCTCCGCAACGGCGATCGACGTTGCCGCGCCGGGTCTGGCAACCTGGCGCTTCGACCCCGCCACGCGCCGCATCGAGGCGGTCATGGCCAAGCCCCAGACCGGACCCGTCACCCTGACCCTCACGCTGCAAACGCCCTGTGACACGCCACCCGTTGCCATCAGCCTCGCTGCGCCGGTTGCCGAAGGGGTTGCCCGCCAGCGCGGTCGCTTCGCCGTCGCTGCACCCGAGTCGCTCCTCATCCGCTTCGGCGAGTTGGCCGGCGTCACACCCATTGACTCCGCCGATTTCGCCGCCACGGCTGCGGCTGCGGTGTCCGTCGCCGCCAGCAAGGCGCGGGCTGTGGCCAGCGTGGACGCCGAGCCGCTGCGCCGCGCCTTCCGCTACGACGACCCTGATGCGGTCCGCATCGCCCTCCACGTCGAAGAGGTGCAGCCCGAGCTGCGGGTCGCCGAGTCGGCGGCATTCAGTCTCGGCGACGAGCGCAGCATCCTCAGCTCCAGCTTGCAGATCACCGTGGCCCGCGCGGGCGTTTTCGGCGTGCAACTGGCGATTCCGGATGGCTATGAGATCGAATCTCTTTCTGGCCCGGCGGTCAGCCATTGGGACGATGGACGACGCGCCGGACGCGGGATTGACCTCTGGTTCAACCGCCGCATCCAGGATACCACGCCCGTTGCCATTGTGCTCGCCGCGCCCATGCGGGGCATTCCGCCCATTCTCGCCATCCCGCGCATCACCGTCACAAACGCCCGCCGCCACACGGGCAGCCTCGCCATTTCGGCTGAGCGCGGCATCCGGCTTGCAGTGGAGCAGCAGACTGGCGTGACTGTCCGCCGCGACGAGACGCCGACGCCGACCGCGATGATCTTTGATCTGCTGAGGCCCGATTGGTCTCTGACTTTGCGCACCGAGGTGATGCCCCCGGTGCTCAAGCCCGACCTGCTCCACCGCGTCGAGCTTGCCGAAGGGATGCTCAGCCATCGCATGCATCTGCATTACCGCATCGCCAATGCGGGGGTCCGTTTCTTCCGGGTCCGCGTGCCGGTGCGTGACGCCACGCTCACCGTCAGCGGACGTCAGATCGCACGCGTCCGGCCGCTCGATGAAACCGCCGATGCCAATGGACGGGTCTGGGAGATTGAGTTGCATGGCAAGGTCGAAGGCACGTACGACGTGGTCTGCCAATATCAGGAGCCTTACGATCCCGCTGCTGGAAGCGTCGTGATCAAACCGTTTGCGCTGCTCGATACCGCGCGCCAGGCGACCTGGCTTGTAGTCACCTGTCCCGGTCGTGTCGAAGTCGCCACGCAGGGGGACACCGCCGGACTCCAGCCCGAGAACGCGCGATCACTCCCCGACGTCTTCAACGCCGGCGACCTCTCGTCCGCGATCCTCTGTTACCGCGCCATGCGTGACGATTATACCCTCCCCCTCTCGGTGACCCGTCACGCTGCGGCGCAGGTGCTTCCCGCAACCGTCGAAGCCGTCAGGATTGTGACCGTCGTCTCCGGCAGCGGCCGCCTTCTCGCCCAGACGACCATGACCCTCGATCCCGGTCACATGCGCTTCCTGCGCGTGACCCTGCCGTCCCCGGAGGCCGTCCTCTGGTCCGCGCTGGTCAACGGCGCAGAGGTCCCGTGCGCCCGCGCCGACGGCATCCTCAACATCCCGCTCGAAACCGCAGCCGTGGGTCAGCGGGCCACGGTTTCGCTCGTCTATGCCGACGCCCTTCCCGGCGGCGCGCTGGCGGGGCATCAGGCGCTCCGCGCGCCCGCCTTTCCCGATCTGCCGCTGCGCAACATTGAATGGCATCTCTTTGTGCCTCCCGAGTTCGCGCTCGAATTTTCGCGCGGCGCGTTCGAGCGCGAGGAGACCGTCCCCTTGTTCCGCACTTTCGGCAAGGGCGACTACGACGCCTTCAACAAGAAAACCACGGTTTCCAGCCTCGCCACGGCTCGTGGCAATCTCGCCCAGTTGGACGAATTGCTGAAATCGGGACAGCAGCAGGAGGCGCGCAAGGTCTTGCAGCAGGCGGTGACCCTGTCGCAAGCCGAGCAATCCCTTAATGAAGACGCCCGTGTGCAATTCCGAAACGTCGTGCAGCAGCAGGTCAAGATGGGCATCGTCAACCGCCGCGCCGCTCTGCGCGTGGATAACAACATCTTTGATGAAGGCCAGCAAAGCCAGGCCGGTTGGAACGGCGGCAATTTCGATGCCAGTTACGCACGTCAGGTGGAGGAGCAACTCGACGCGCAGGATCGCGACGGGCTTGAACTCGTGGCTCAAAAAATGATGGATGTGCAGGCTGGCGCCGCCGCATCGGGGGCTGCGATTCAGATTGCCATGCCCGAGCACGGCCACGAGTTCCGCTTCCGCAGGCCGCTGAACAACGAACCCGGCGGTGGGCTGGTTCTGGCCTTTCACGCCATTCGTCCCCGTCCCTGGGGCGCCGCCTTGGCCCTCTGGCCGATTATCCCCGGGTTCCTGATCTTCTGGGGCCTCATCCGCATTGCCTTCGGCCCGGGACGCAGCCGAAGCTAAAAAACATGAGGCTGAATTCAGGAGTCAGAATAGGAGAACACGAGTTCCAATTCTGAATTCTGAATACTGGCTTCTGAATACGGCGCTTGCAGAACCGACGCAGGAGGTTTTGCAAGCGCCTCAGTGTGCCCATTCTGAATAGCCGCACGGGTGCCGCCGCGCTCGCCCACCGCCGTCCAGGCAAGGAGGTATCAACCCTGTTTCGCAAAAGGCCATCCTTGATCCGGCTAATATTCTCACATTTGAGAATCAGACTGCCGTTTCCCAGTCAAGAAATCCGTTCTGATCACTGCGGAAATATATCTATGGATCGGCTCATCAATGTCAAAGTATGTTTCATATATTCGTTCATATTATTAAACGCGAGTGAGTTACAACTATCTAACGTCTTATCAAAAGCAGCCTTTTGTCGCCCGAAACCGGGATGTATCCCCCCATGCTGAGTCTTGCATGGCACACGCTCTGCTGTATACGTCATGTCGAATGATCAATCCGCACAAGGAGTGGGTCATGAAACAGGGATCATACATAGGCACAGGAGTCAGGGGTTACGTCTCCCTAGCTTGTGCCCTTTTGATCTCCCTCCTGGCAGGCGGGGTGCGCGCTGTCACCACGGTTTCCAATGTTTCCGTCGCGCAGCGGCCGGGAAGCA
>VGWG01000053.1 GCA_016873675.1 Lentisphaerota bacterium
GCGTGCCGTCGCTGGTCACCACATTCGCCACTCGGGCGGTCTATTTTCCCGCTGCGGCGCGCGCGCCCAAGGCCGACGGCGACCTCGAAATTGAAGCCCAACCGGTCTACGTCGCCCCCTCCGCTCGCACAGTCACCGGCTGGGTCGGTATCGGCCTAGCCGTCGTCGGCCTGCTGGCGGCCGCGCTGTGGGGGCTTACCCATATCCGACGTCGCGTCCGCGAGGCGCGCCTATCACCGGGCGAACGGGCGCTCGCCGAGTTGGAGAGACTGATCCGCCGCCGGCTGGTCGAAAAGGGCCTGTACAAGGACTTCTATATTGAACTGACCGGCGTTGTCCGCCGTTATATCGAGCGGACGCACGGTATCCACGCCCCCTCGCAAACCACGGAAGAGTTCCTTCAGGCCGCCGTGTCGCATCCGGCTTTCGCCGCTGCGACACTCGGTCCGCTCCGGGAGTTTCTGGAATCGGCTGATCTGATAAAATTCGCCGGTCAGACGGCCACTCCGACCATGACAGATGCGGCTGTCGCCGCTGCTCGCTCGTTTGTGATGACACCATGCGCTTTGCCTACCCCCTAGCTGCTCTTCTATTGATTCCCTGGCTCCTGGCTGTCTGGCGACTCTACCGCCGCAGCGAGCGGGCCGGAATACTTTTTGCGCCGATCCGTCGGCTGCCCGTTCACACGGCGGGCTGGCGCGTATGGGCCTCACGCATGCTGCCTGCGGTGTTTCTCGTCGGGCTCGCCTGTCTCATTATTGCCGCCGCGCGCCCCCAGACGTTTATCGCCCGCGAGCGCCGCACGGTCGATGCGATCGCCATCGCCATGACTGTGGATATCTCCGGCTCGATGGAGGCGCTCGATCTCTCGCCCCGCTCGGCCCTCGGCACCGTGACCGAGAAAACACGTCTCGCTGTTGTGAAGGAGACTTTTGCGGCCTTCATCCGCCAGCGTCCCGACGACCTGCTCGCACTCATCACTTTCGGGGGCTATGCCTCGACCCGTAGCCCACTCACCGCCGACCATCGTGCCCTGCTTCACGTCTTGAACGGGGTGCAAGTCCCAAGCGCCAACATGGACGATCAGGGCCGTCCGGTTGCTCGGGAAGAACTGCTGACGGCCATCGGCGACGGACTGGCCACGGCCTGCGCACGCCTCACCGACTCCGAGCCCAAGACCCGGATTATTGTCCTGCTGAGCGACGGCGAATCCAACACGGGCATCATCACACCGGACCAAGCGGCCGAGGCGGCAAAGAAGTTGGGCATCCGCGTCTACACCATTGGCGTGGGCAGCACCGGCCGCGCCCCCTTCCGAACCCGTGACGACTTCGGGCGCTCCGTGATCGGATGGGGCGAGGTGAGCCTCGACGAAACCCAACTCCGCTCCATCGCCAGTGTCACAGGCGCCCGCTATTTCAACGTGCGTGATCCAGAGGGTCTGAAGACGGCCCTTGACGAGATCGGCCGTTTGGAGACCACACGCATTGACCGTCAAATCCTGATGCGGTATCAGGAGTGGTTTGTGTGGCCGCTCTTCGTCGGCGCGACGCTTGTCTGTGCCGCGCTCACGCTCGGCATGCTCACCCTCCGGAGGCTGTTATGATCCGGTTTGTTCAGCCGTATCTGTTGCTGCTTTTGTCGCTCATTCCGTTGGTGGGCCTGGCCTGGTGGTGGGCCGCATCCCGTGCCGAGGCGCGTCTGGCCGATTGGGTCGCGCCTGCGCTCCAGGCACGACTTCTCCCCCCCCGATCACGCGCGCGCACCCTCGCACAGATCATCCTCGCACTCGCCGCGCTGACCCTGCTCACCATCGCCGCGGCGCGTCCACAGTGGGGCCGTCGTGACGAGACGATCTTCACTCGCGGCAGCAACTTGCTCATCGCCCTCGATGTTTCCCGCTCCATGCTCGCCAGCGATGTCCACCCCAACCGCCTTGAGCGCGCCAAGGTGGACATTCTCGACCTGATTCCGGAGCTCAAAGGCGATAATGCCGGCCTGCTGGCTTTCCGCCGCCGAGGCATTCTGCTCTGCCCGCTGACCACCGACTACTCTTTTCTGCGGCAGGCGATCGACGGGGTCTCGCCCGAATCCGCCCCCCGGGGGGAGACCGACCTCGCCGATGCGATCAAGAAGTCGCTGGAGGCTCTGGAGGGAATGCCCGAGGACCACAATGCGATTCTCCTGATCTCCGACGGCGAGGAGCTCACTGGCGATGCCACAGCCGCTGCCCGAGAAGCCGGCAAGCGCAAAATTCCGATCTTCACGGTCGGGATCGGCGATCCGGCGGGTGCCACCATCCCCGGCGATTCCAGCGCCGACTCCCTCCGCTTCAAAGGCCAGGTGGTACAGACCCGCCTCATGGAGTCAACCCTCGCCGCAATTGCCCGAGAGTCGGGTGGCTCCTACATTCCGCTCGCCACCGCTGGCACCGCCCACACCACGCTCGGCGCCATCTATCGCCGCCACCTCCGCACGATCTCCGCCCGTGAAAACCGGGAGACTCTGGAGAATCAGTATGTCGAACGCTATCTTATCTTTCTGCTGCCCGCCATTCTCGCGCTCGTCGCCGCCGCCTGTCTCTCGCGCGGACGTCTCGCAGGCGCCCGCACCCGAATGACGCCCCCCCCCTCCATCGTCCGCGCGCGTGCCCTGCTCGCCGTGCTCACCCTCGCCTGCGCTGCCCGCGCGGGCGAGCCCCCAGCGACGACCAATTCCGCGAGCCCCAGCGCGGCCGCCACGCTGCCCGGTGGCCGCGCCACGGCCCGTCACGCCCAGGCGCTCTATCGCAGGGGGCAGTACGAGGAGGCGGCCGCTGGCTTCACCGCAGCCGCCCGCAGCGCCGACACGGATACCGCCGCCGAGTGGCTCTACAACGCCGCGCTCGCGTGGATCCAGGCGGACAAACCGAACGAGGCGGCCGCGCTTCTCAAACCCCTCGCCCACTCGCGAACTGTGGGGCCGCGAGCCGCCGAACTGCTCGCGTCAGCCGCCCTCGACCAGTCGCGCGCGATCAAGGCGGGAGAAGGCGCGGACACCCGAGTCGCCCATCTCGAGACCGCCGCCTCCGCCCTCCAGACCGCCTTGCGCGCGACGCCCGACGACCCCCGCCGTATCCGCAATCTCTCCCGTGTCGCCCCCGCCCTTCCCGATGCCCGCGAAAATGCGCACATCGAAGCCGTCCTGAAGGCCCACCCCAACCCCCAACCGGATTCCCTGCTGGAGTCCCTCTTCCGTGAACAGCGGGCGCTGCTGGACGAAATTCCAGCCGTATTCACCAACGAAGCCCCGCGTCTGATCACCGCCGCAGAGGCGCTGGCCGCCCGTCAGCAGAAGGCGGGCGACCTTCTCATTCCGCTCAAACGCGTGCTCCTCGAATCGGGCGCGATCACCAACGACCAACAGCGCGCCATCTTGGCCTCCACGTTCGAGACCGCTCGCGATGCCCTGCGCGACTCCACCCGGAAATTGCGCGACATGGATCCGTCGGCCCTGCAGGATGTGGCCAGGATTGAGCCCTTTGCCTACGTCCTCTGGAAGCAGATCGCCGCTCCGCCGCCGTTGGTCGGCGAGGCGATCACCACGCAATCCAACGCGCTCAACTCTGCCGCGCAGCCTCTGCGCTATCCGCCGCAACCCGAGTCGCTGGCGCTGACCCAGCATTTCCGCGAGCGCTTTCCGGAATGGGCCGATCAGGTTCAGCAACAAGCCCAGGCCGATACCAACGCGCCGACCCTCACGCCCGAGGCTCGCGCCGAGATCGAGCGGCTCGCCGAAGAAACCGAACGGCTTCAAACCGAGGCCCTGCGCACGCCGACGCCGCGGACCCTGCAGCAGCAGGCGCTCGAGAAGCTGATGCGCATCCGCGAGTTGCTTCCGCAGAATCCGTCGTCAGGCGCTTCCGGACAGCCGCCGCCTCAGTCGCCACCGCCGTCGGAACCCGAGCCCTCGGAGTCAAAAGAGCCGCCACCCGAAACGAACGAGCAGAAAAGCCCCAAGCCAGAGGATCAGAAACAACCGCCGCCTCAGGATGTTCAGGAGATGCTCCGCCGCGCCCTGGAACGGGAGAAAGAGCAGGACGAGCGCAAGCGTGAGCAGATGCGTAATCTACCCATGTCGCCCTCCGATCGGGACTGGTGAAGCGTATGCAAGCGAAGTCGGCACGTCTAGTATCGATCCTGTCGATCATATCGATCCTGTCGATCGTATCGGGATCAACCGCCTTCGCCCAACCGGTCGCCCTCACGGTCCGGCCAGACCGAAACCGCATCTACTTGGGCGAGTCCTTTAATCTTTACGTGACCGTCAACGGTGCCGACGATGATCGTACACTGCCGGATCTCTCGGCCCTGAGCGGCGCCGATATCGCCTATCTGGGCTCGCAATCCATCAGCCGCCGCATGATCTCGAACATCAACGGCCATGTCCGTCGTGAGGAGACGCGCGGTCGCATGTTTGTCTTTCAGATTAAACCCCTCCGGGAAGGGCTTTTCAGGACGGATTCGGTTACGCTGCGTAATGACGGGCAGACCCTCTCGGCAGCGAGCCCCCCCGTCACCGTCATCGGCGTGACCGCTCAATCGACCGTGATCGGATCACTCGCCGCATCGACCACCGCCGCTCTGGTGGACGAGCCCTTCCGCATCACGTTCGCCATCGCCATCGCGCCGATCCCTCCACCCTATCACGACATCGAGCCGATCCACGCCAACAACCCGCCGCGCCTGGAAGCTGATTTTCTGAACATCGCGGAGATCAAGGGCCTGCAGCAGCCCGATATTCGCGCGTTTCTTGAATCGTGCGCGAAGGCCGCGTCGGGGCGGCAACCCACTTTCCTGATCAACAACTATGCCGATAGCTTCGAGAATCCCTTTCGGTTCCGCCTGGACCCCGTCCGTGAAAACCGGGGCGGCACGAATTTCTGGGTCTACGCCCATGAATTCACATACGGCCCTCTGGCCGAAGGCGACTACACCTTCGGCCCCATGATCTTCAAGGGCGCGGTCATGACCGGGGTGAATCCGGATCAAAGAGCCCGGTTCGAAGAGATCTTCGCCGTCGCCCCGGCGGTCACCGTCCGCGTCACGCCTCCTCCGGAAACGGGGCGACCTGCGTGGTTCATCGGCGCCGTCGGAAGTAATCTGACGGCCCAGGCCGGCTTCGACACCGATGTCTGCAAGGTCGGCGACCCGCTCACCCTCACGCTCGACCTGACCGGCGCCATCAGCCTCTCCAATCTCCGTCCGCCGCTGCTCGCGCTGCAGGAGGATTTGATCCGGGATTTCCGTATTTACGACGACAACGTCACCACGACCGCAATTGAATCGGGCAAACGGTTCACCTGGCGCGTCCGTCCCATTCGAACCGGAACGATCGAGTTCCCGCCCATCCGCGTCGCCTATTACAACACGACCGTGAAGCGCTATGAGACGGTGTCGTCGCGCCCTATCCCCATCCAGGCGCGCGCCACCACGCAGGTGGTCAGCGATGCGCTGAGTTCGTCCAGTCTCTTCATCAGGTCCGACACGGCTCCCGTGCCTGCAGCCACCACCTTGTCGGATGACGCCACGCCGCTGCTCCCTTCCGCCCGGCTTCTGCTACCGCTGATTCTGTCGGGCCCCGCCCTTCTGCTGCTCGGTATCACGGGCCGGTTCCTCTGGCGGCGGCGCGGCGGCATGCGCCTGGCCAGCCGCCGCCTTCGCGCCGCCACCCAGGCCCGTCGCCGCCTCACCCACGCGGCGGAACCGGGCGCGGCCGCCGCAGCCCTGCGCGATTATCTCACAGACCGTCTTCAGGCAACCGGCCGGTCGTTGACGCCCCCCGAGGCCTCACGCCTGCTCGTCGCCAACGGCGTCCCGCACCCGCTGGCCGACGCGTTCCGTTCCCTTCTCGAACGTCTCGATGAGGCGATCTACAGTCACGGCGCTGCACCCGCCAGCATCGTTTCCGAGGCCCGCAACGTCCTGACCGGGATTGAAACCGCGCTTGCCGCGCGGAGGGAGGCAGGCGAATGAATAGGGGTGATCCAACGTCCCGCTTCCACCCGTCGCTCATCCTGATCACGGTTTTCTGGCTCGCCACGGCCGCCCGCTCGGATGAGACATCGAGGGCCTTCGGATGGGAGCGGGCCAACGCCCGCATGTCCACCGCTCGCGCTCACGCGGATTTTCTTGAAGCCGCCCGGACTTACAACCGTCTGGTTCTCGATGGCGACACCCGCGGCGCGCTATTCTATAATCTCGGCACGGCGCTGCTGCTGGCCGGTGACGCTCCCAACGCCATTGCGGCGCTGGATCGCGCCGAACGCCGCCTCGGCGCGACCCCCGCCACCCGCGCTAACCTCCGCCTCGCGTATGGCCTGCTGGATGCGCCGCCGTCAGCCGATGACGCGCCTCGATCGCTTCCGTTCGCCCTTGCCCCCCCCGCTCCGCTTCCGTGGACCCACACGGCCTTTTTCTGGCACTATGAATCTCCCTGCCGCCACCGCGCAGGCGCGGCCGCCGTGGGCTGGGTGATTCTGTTCGCCGGCCTGTTCATCCGTCTGTTTCGCCCCGCCGCTGCACGGCCTTGGGTGTGGGCCGGCCTGTTTCTGTTTGCCATCTATGGTACCAGTACCGCCATCACCCTGCTTCAGGAATACCGCGACAGCCGTTCCTGGCCCACGCGCGTCTTCACCAGCAACGGCGGGGAGGACGCATCATGAAGTCCACCTTTCGCTTCCTTCTGGCACTCACGCTCTCACTCTGCATTCCCGCCCGTGTTCGGGCCCAGATCCAGCAGGCCACGCTGCGCTTTGATCCAGAGACCCCCTTTGTCGGACAGCCTTTCACCCTGATTCTGGACGTCACGGTCACCCCTGGCGTTGAACTGGAAAACCTGAATCTTGAGGGATTGCCCGACCCCTCGCTTGTCCGTTTTATCAATTTCGTGGCCGCCGAACGCAAAGGCATCCGAGCCGATGGCGGAACTGCGGCCGATGTTCTGCGTTACACGGCCGAAGGCCAGGCCTCGCGCGCCTTTGTAACGACCGTTACGTGCACGCTGCGCGGACAGGTCGTCGAGCGGGTCTCGCGGGGCGTCTTCTCTCACATGCGTTCCTATCCGGTCACGTATCAGATCTCATCGGCCAGACTCAACGTCCGAGACCTTCCCAGTCAGGGACGACCGCCCGACTTCTCGGGTGCGATCGGGCGATTCACGCTTTCCGGTGACGCCTCACCTCAGACCGTCTCGCCGGGCGATCTCGTCACACTCTCATACGTGCTCACAGGAAACGGCTGGCTGGCCGATGCCACGCTGGTGCCGCCAGACCCCGGCTCCGATTTCAAGACTTATCCCGCGCAAGAGACCGCACGTGAGGCCCGGCCGCCGCGTCTCTCATTCCGTCAGGTTGTGATTCCCCTCTCAACCAATGCCACTGTCGTGGGCACTCCCCGCTTTGTCTATTTCGACCCTGATACGGCCGCCTATCGAACCGCGATGATCGAACCCTTCCGCCTGACCTTTGCCCACACCACGACGGCCGAACCGGCCATTCGCCGCATCGACATCACGCCCGCCGCGCGTCCCTCCGATGGAAATCGGGTCCGACCCCCTGAGCTTGCGATCGCCGAGACCGTCGCCAAGATCCGCCAATTGGTGCCTCTTGCGTCCGCGCTCATTCTCGCTGCGGCGGTCACCGGCATGCTCTTTCGCGTCCGCCGCATACCTGCCGTGATCGCCGGTCTTCTGATTCTCGCGCTGGGCGTTGCCGCCTCGCGCCGCTTCAGCCAGGCAGCCGAGGCACGGGCGCTGAAAGTTGGGACGTCGGTCACCGCCCGCCTGGCGCCCTCTGATCGAGCATGTCCGCTTTTCGACCTCCACCCGGGCGCCTCTGTTCTCCCTCTTGAACACACCCCGGGCTGGGTACGGGTACGTGCCGCCGACCGCGAAGCCTGGATACCCGTGACGAGCGTGACGCACGAGTCGTCCGAGATGTCGGGGGTGTTTGAATGACACGTCACACGCGAGCGCCATTAGCGCAGACCATCTGATCCAGCATCGGATTCTTGCGCGTCCACCCAGCGCAGGTGCGCGCCGACCGGGACCTGCGTCAGATCCAGCCAGCCGCTCTCAACTTCGACGACACGCCGGGCGCGCAACCCGCCCGGAACGCACCAGCGGCCGGGACGGACGCCCCGCACGCACGCGACGATCCGCCACTGCGCATCGATGAAGATCAGATCCAACGCAAACCGCATCCCCACCGTGTGCACGGCGCTGCACGACTCGATGAGCAGCCCGCACCCAGACCCGAGCCCGCGACACCCCAGCAATCCCCGCAACCGCTGAAAAAACGAAGACGCCACGCGGACCGATCCGATCCACGCGGCGTCATTCAGCCAAAGGGCGCCCGTTTTCATGCCCGTTACCCGCGCTTGGCGCCAACCCCTTTTTCCTTCAGGTAGGCGAGCACCGCCCCGACCGTCACCAGTTTCTGTGCGTCCTCGTCGGGGACCTCCACGCCCATCTCGTCCTCAAGCGCCATGACCAACTCGACCACGTCGAGCGAGTCGGCGCCCAAGTCGCTGACAAGGTTGGCGTCGGTGACCACCTGCTCGACGGCCACGCCTAACTGCTCGGCAATCAATTCCCGTACCCGTTTCTCGAAGTCAGCCGTCATACTCCCGTCTCCCCTGTGTTGTCACCCTTTTCACATCCCCAAGAGTGTGCACAAAATTGGGTTGTAAATCCAGAAGAAAATCTAAAGGAACGGCAGGATCGTTGGAAGCGGGTCGGGTAGCGAAGTCAGGGTGGCGGTTAAGGGTGCGCATCGCATTCAAGCGCCGAACCGTTCAGTACGCGATCCGTACGATTAGGTGGCGTGGGAGGGGCGATCCTATCCCGAATCGCTTCCGTATTTGATGTGCTCTTCCTTAACCTGGAGCGTCTGGCTGATCCGATTGGCCATTGAATCGGAATAGGTGCGACGCCCACGCTCGTAGTCGCTGACCATGTTCTGCCGAATGCCGAGCTTGTCGGCGAGTTGGGCCTGCATGTCCAGCATGGCACCGCAGACGGTCCGTGCTCACGCGCCCGCCGTCGCACCCTCAGCCGACGCATGGCGGAAGCGGAGTCCGACGCCATCGGGGTCGGGCTCGACGCGGATCGGTCCGGCTTTGAACACCGACCGGAGCAACTCGTCGGAGAGCGGGTCTTCAACGTACCGCTCGATGGCCCGCCGGAGGGGACGGGCGCCAAGCGCCGGGTCGTATCCCTTGTCGATAAGAAACGCCGTCGCTTCGGGCGAAACGTCCAGCGTGATGCCCTTGGCCTCCAAGCGGCCCCGGACGCGCGCCAGCTCCAACACGAGGATCTTCGCCACATCATCCCGCTCAAGCTTGCGGAACACAATGATGTCGTCGAACCGGTTGAGGAGCTCAGGCTTGAACACCATCCGAGCCTCGGCGAGCAACTGGCTCTTGAGACGCTCAAAATCGTCAGCTTCCGTGCCGCGGGAGAATCCAAGCCCCTTGTTGGATCGGGCAAAATCGAAGCCAAGATTGGACGTCAGGATCACCACCGTGTTACGGAAGTCGACCTGACGGCCGAGACTATCGGTTAGCTTCCCCTCTTCGAGGATCTGCAACATCATGTGCATCACGTCGGGGTGCGCCTTCTCCACTTCGTCGAACAGCACCACGCTGTACGGGCGCCGCCGCACCCGTTCGGTGAGTTGCCCGCCCTCCTCGTGGCCGATGTATCCCGGCGGCGAGCCGACGAGACGTGACACGTTGAACTTCTCCATGTACTCCGACATGTCGATCTGGATCAGCGCTTTTTCATCGCCGAACATTCGCTCGGCGATCGCCTTGGCCAATAGCGTCTTGCCGACACCGGTCGGTCCGAGAAAAATGAAGGTGCCGATCGGACGGCGGGGATCCTTGAGGTCCGCCCGTGACCGCCGCAGTGCCCTCGCCACGGCCTGGACCGCAGGCTCCTGGCCGATCACGACACCCTTCAGCGTCTCCTCCAGCTTCAGCAACCGCGCCAGCTCGCCTTCGCTCATCCGTTCCAGCGGCACGCCGGAAATGCGCGCCACGGTTGTCATGATGTCGTCAACCGACACCGGCAGCGCCTTCTCGGCATGTTCCTCACGCCAGCTTTTGACGATCTTTTCGAGATCCTCCTTGGTCTGCCGCTCGGCGTCGCGCAGCGCCGCCGCCTCCTCGAAGTGCTGCCCCTTGATCGCCTCATCCTTGCGCTTCACGATAGCGGCGATTTTCGCCTCGTGCTCGCGCAGGTCCGGCGGGCGCACCGCCGCGCCCATTCGGACGCGGGCGCCGCCCTCATCGATCGCATCGATCGCCTTGTCGGGAAGCTGCCGCCCGGGAAGATAGCGGGCCGTGAGCTGGACCGCCGCCACGAGCGCATCATCGGAATAAAGCACGTTGTGGTGCTGCTCGTAGCGCTCGCGAATCCCCTTGAGAATGGCGATTGAGTCATCGATCGTCGGCTCGTCGACGCGCACAGTCTGGAACCGCCGTTCCAGCGCCGCATCCTTTTCGATCGACTTGCGGAACTCGTTAAGCGTGGTTGCGCCGATGCATTGCAACTCGCCCCGAGCCAGCGCCGGTTTGATGATGTTGGAGGCATCCATCGTCCCCTCGGCGCTGCCCGCGCCGACGATCGTGTGCAGCTCATCCAGAAAGAGGATCACGTTCTTCTCGCGCCGGATCTCGTCCATCACCGCCTTGATCCGCTCTTCGAACTGACCGCGGTATTTGGTGCCTGCGACCATCAGCGCCATGTCCAGCGCCACGACGCGCCGGCCGCGCATCCGCTCAGGGACATCGCCCGAAATGATCGCCTGAGCGAGCCCCTCGACCACCGCCGTCTTGCCGACACCGGCCTCGCCCAGAAGCGCCGCGTTGTTTTTGGTCCGCCGGCACAGGATCTGGATGACCCGCTCCAGCTCGTTCTTGCGCCCGACCACCGGATCCAGTTCACCCTTCTTCGCCAATTCGGTGAGATCACGCCCGAACGCGTTGAGCGCGGGCGTCTTCGTCTTTGCCTTGGCGGCGGGCTCGCCCGGCTTCGTCGGGGTGGCGGCCTCGGCCGCGCCGGTCTGATGCGCCGCAGCGCCCGGCGCGCCATCGGCTACACCGTCGTCCTCGTCGAAATTCGCATCGAGGTACTTGTGTATCGCCGCCTGCAGGTCCTCCAACGTGATGTTGAAGCCCATCAACACCTGGGCCGCCACGCCCTCTCCCTCGCGGAGCAGCGCGAGGAGCAGGTGCTCGGTGCCGACCTCGGGCTGGGTGAGCGCCCGCGCCTCGTTGGTCGCAAGCTGAAAAACCTTCTTGGCACGGGGCGTGTAGGGTTTTGCCCCCAACGTCCGGGTCTCGCCGCCCTGACCGACCATGCGATCGACCGCCAGCCGGATATCCTCCAGGGAAAGGCCCATCCCTTCGAGCACCTCGACCGCAATCCCCTCACCCAGCGCGATCAGTCCAAGCAAAATATGCTCGGTGCCGATGTACGGGTGGTTGAAACGATCCGCCTCTTTGGCCGCCAGTTGAATGGCACGCTGCGCGCGTGCGGTGAAACCATCAAAACCGCTCATTTTTTCTCCTTCACAATCAATCGTTTTCGGGCTTTTCGCACCAGCCACTCCTTGACAGTCCAGAATCCGAGGCTTTCGCGCAACAGGTCGGCTCGGCGCAGGTCCCGTTGTTCGGGGTCCAGTTCCTCCTTCAGATAATCCTGCAGATGGCCCGGATGGACCCTCAACTCCAGCATCTCCAAAACGTCGGGACGGGCATCTTGAATCACCCCCATTTCGATCCCCATCCTGACCGCAGAGAGATAGTCCAGTGCCTCATCGGTCTGGATCAGGTGCGCGTTCTGCAAAATCGCCAGCGCGCGCGAAACGCAATCCTGGACCACCACGGGCATGTCACGCAGCACCCGCTTGCGAGCCAGCCCCTCCTGGCGTGCCACCGCGATCGTCACGCGCTCAAGCGAAGCGATGACCGCCTGCTCATTCAGTCCGAGCGTTCCCTGGTTGGAAATCTGGAACCGGTGGCCCGAGGCCGCGGATCCCTCACCGCCGATGCCCCGCACCGTAAATCGCAACCGCTCCAATCCCCTGATCACCGCGTCGAGGTCGCCGCTGAGCCGCAATCCCGGAAGGTGTACCATCACACTCGCGCGCATCCCCGTCCCAATGTTGCTCGGACAGGCCGTCAGATACCCCAGACGCTCCGAGAACGCATACGGCAGGAGCTTTTCCAGGCGCGTGTCAAAGGCATCGGCAATTTCCCAGGCGCGCGACAGCCCCAGCCCCTGTGCAAATGCCTGGATGCGGATGTGGTCTTCCTCGTTGATCATCACCGAGAGCGAGCGGATCCCCGCATAGACAAAGCCTGCGCCCACGCCACGATCCACCAGATCCTGGCTGATGAGGGATCGTTCGCGCATTGTTTCCATCCGCACGCCATCACTCCCCTCCATCGGGATGACCTGGGCATCCGGATGCTCTGCGGCCAACACCGCCGCCGCGCCGACCCGCCGCAGCACCTCCACGCGCTCCCGCTCAGAGGCCCAGTCGGGAAATCGCTCGCCGCGCAGGTTGCGGGCGAGCCGCACCCGGCTGCTCATGATGATCTGAGGCTCGGGGAGCTGGCCTTTGATCGGCACGCCCGTGGCCTTCGGCTCATCGGGCTCATTGAGGAGCATGTTCCCCCCCTTTTGCGCCTCCGTCCACACGTGCGGATTTGCCCGGACTCGACATCGTTGCCAGCGCGTCGCGCAACCGGGCCGCCTCCTCAAAACGCTGCGAGGCGATGGCCCGTTTCAGTGCCCGCTCCAGCTCGGCACAGGTTCGCGCCGCAACCGCCCCGGCGGGCACCTTGCCGACATGGCGAACGCCCGCGTGCATGTCGCGGATCATCGCCTCGGTATCACGCCGGAAGGCCGTGTAACAGGCCTCGCACCCCAAACGTTCACGCTTGCGAAACGCCTGCCGGGTCATGCCGCAAACCGGACACACCGGGTCGTCGGCCGCCGTCTGCGCCCCGACGGGACGCGCTACCAGTCCCAGCGCCGCGTCGAAAATCATCTCGACCATGGATGTCAGTTTTTTGTCGATCAGCCCGCCCGCACCCGCACATGCCTGGCACACGTACAACTCGCGCGTTTCGCCCCCGGACTCCTCCCGGATGGCGATCTCGGCCTGCCGTTGCCTGCATTTTTCACACAACATGAGACACTCTCCGCGCTGGGCCTGTCCTCTGTTTCAAATTGATCCATAGTATACGCCAAAGGCGTGAGTGAGGGCAATACCAGACCCATATAAATCCCTAAATCCCTGATCGTATCGGACGTTCTGGCGATTGACCGGTCAGTGCAGAAACGTACACACGTATTCCATAAATCCGGACTTCACTTCAATGTCGAATCCGGACTTGGCGGGCACCTCAAACGAGTGTCCGGCGGCATACCGGGTCCATTCCGATTGCCCATTCAGTTTGACGGCACAGTCGCCGACAGTGATTTCCATCCGCTCCGCCTGGGCCGTGCCAAAGTGGAACTGGCCCGGAAAGATCACACCGACCGACTTGCGCGTCCCGTCCGCCAGAAGGATCGTATGACTGACAACCTTTCCGTCAAAATAGACATTGGCCTTAGCTTGCACCGTCACACCCCGGAACTCCATCTGATTCTCTTTCATTCTCATTATCCTTTTGTGTTGACGCTATAACCTGAACTGCCCGTCTCCGTACCATTGTGTCTCAGCGGCTTCCAACTCCGTGTTCGCATCGCAAATCGAGCGTTTCTCCAGCCGATCCGCACCCGCGCGGAGCGCCTGTTGTGTTGCACGGGCCCAGCAGTTCCGCACGCCAGCCCCGCAGCAGACGGTGGTCTTCAGGTCGTGCACCGGCTTCGGAATCTGCAATCAGCATCCGGATCATATCTGCCTTTGTGGCCACGATCCGCGCGTCGATCATCCGCGCCTCCGCTTTCTTCCGGATCACCGCCTGCAAGGCCTGAATGCGGCCCTTTCCGGCCTGCTGTTCATCGGGCTGCCCGAGCGGCTGTGGCCTTTCCGATTCGGGCACATTCAGTCCGCGCTGCACGGCAGCGAGCAGATCCGGACCGCGTCGGCGCGCCATGCGCGGATCGACCTGTCTGCATGCGGCCAGCCCGGCCTCGTTGACGGGCAACGCCTGGGCCACCGACACCAATTCATGATCGGCAGCCACAAACCCGCGCGGCAGATCCGCCTCACGCGCCGTCCGCTCACGCCAAGCTGCCAGTTCCTTGAGGACGGCAAGGTTGCGGGGTGGCATACACATCCCGGCGCGGATGCGGGTGTAAGCGTTCTCAGGCGCGGCGTCCCGGTACTCCGCCTTGTCATAAAGCTCACCCATTTCCTCGTCCATCCAGGCCTCCACGCCCGCAGCCCTGGCCTTCTCCCTCAACAGGTCTGCCGCACGAACCATGTGCCGGACATCATCAACGGCATAGTCCACCTGTTCGGGGGACAGCGGACGAACCGTCCAATCCGTGCGGGTCTGGCCCTTCTGCAACTGCACCCCCAGGAGAACGGCCAGCAGATTCTGGAGCGAGGTCTGACTGTCCAGTCCGGCGAATCCGGCCGCAAGACGCGTGTCAAAGACATGCCGTGCCGGAGCGCCTGATGCGCGGGTCAGGATCATCAAATCCTGCGGCGCATCGTGCAAAATCTTTTCGATCCGGGGGTCGGCGAGCATATCGGCCAGTGGCGACAGATCGGGAACGGCCACCGTATCGATCAGATGACAGGTCCCATCGGCCAGCGCCATCTGGACCAGACCGAGGATCGGATAGAATGTCCGCTCCCAGACAAACTCCGTATCCAGCGCCACGCGCGGTTGATCCATCAATCGACCGACCAGATTTTGCAGGTCGCTCTTGGTTTGAATGTAGTACATAGGCCTTCCTGTTGCTTGGTGATGACGTGTTCCGGCGAGCGGCCCCTACCCCGTCACCGCCTCGGCGATGGCTTGGGTTCCATGGTAGAGGTATTTACCCCACCCGACGGTGAACAGGAAGTCGCCGTACAGCGCGTGTTCGAGATTGGAGAGGCCGACGCGCCGCGTCGCGCGGTACGTTGACAAGAACATCAGCCCGCCGAAGAACGTGAAGAGCATCGCCCACGGATTGCGAAACGGCAGATGCGCCAGACTGAACACCGCCGCCCCAGCGATCAGGGACACGCGCGAATGGGCTCCGAACAACGCCGTATAGCGGGCCTCATAGAAGACGCGGTAGATGATCCCCTGCGGACAGACCGAAATCAGGGGATAACCGATCAGGATCATCCCCCACAGCACAGGCTTCTGGCGCGGAAGGCTGAACAGCACGTCAGGCTCAAACAGCGCCAGCGCCAGCGTGAGGATCAGCGCCGCAGCCAAAAAACGCAGCAAGACGGGTTTGATCCGATACCTCCCGCCGTCCCAGGCGTAGAGCACCCGCATCCGATCAGGCCATGGCTTCCGAGACAGGGAGAACCAGATCACAGCCCCTGCGACCCACAACACGGGCAGCAGGGCACGCGCCGGAACCAGAAACCGGAGCGCCAGAGGCACGCCGATGTAGAGCGCCGCAAACTCCGCCCAGCGCCAGAGGGCGACCGCTAGACTGCGGTAGGGGTTGCCATAGATGTCGGTCATGATGCCAGCCCCTCCCGCTCCCGATCCGTCCCGCTCGCAGGCGTGTTTCGCAACAGGCCGGGAAGCAGCAGCAGCAGCAGCAGGACCGCCGCCGCCACCGACCAGACCGAGCCCTGCCCGGCATGGTCATGCGCGGGCTGAATGATCGGCACACTCTCGCGGACGCCAGCAATCACACCGTCCAGCAGGACTCCCGCAAGGCAGGAGACGAGTCCGATCGCCCCCAGATAGGCGGCCGTGCCCGCGCGGCCAATCTGCCGCCACATCGCCACGATTCCAGCCGCATTGGTCGCCGGCCCCGAGATCAAAAAAACCATCGCCGCTCCTGGCGAGACACCCATGTGAATAAAGGTTGCCGCGATCGGAACCGACGAGGCCGAACAGACGTAGATCGGAATGCCGATCGCCAGCGCCAGCGCATACGAGGCGATTCCGGGCGGGAGGCGTCCGGCAAAAAAATCCTCCGGCACCACGCCCGACACCACGCCCGATATCAGCACGCCTAGAATCAACGGCCGGGCCATGTCACGCGGCAACGTCACGAATCCGGTCTGAAGCGCGCGCAGCCAGACGGATGGCTCGCCACGGACCGCCTCGGCGGGCACCGCATGTCCCTCACAACACGACTCACCCGCTCCCGTCGTAGCCGGGAAAGCCGGCTTCACACCGTCACCGCAGCAACATGACCCCGACGTCGCGGGCGGTTGCGCCACTGGCGCAACCGCATCCTCACCGCACACCCAATCCGTCAGTAGCCCCGCCACAATGCCCGAGACAAACGCCGCTGCGACGCGAAGGACCGTGATGATGGGCCCCAGCAGGGAATAGGTGAGAAGAATACTGTCCACGCCCGTCTGCGGGGTGGAGGCAAGGAAACTGACGGTGGCACCCTTCCCCGCGCCCGCCTTGCGCAACGAGAAGGCCAGCGGTATCACGCCGCACGAGCATAGCGGCAGCGGCACGCCCAACAGCGCGGCCTTCACCACTTGCCCCACCCCACGTCGGCCGAGGTGGCGCGCGACCCAGGCGGGCGTCAATACAACCGAGAGCGCTCCAGCCACAGCAAACCCCAGCAACAGGTAAGGTGCCATCAGCAGCACCACCTGCCAGATCGCCGCAATACTAATCGCCGTCTTGCTCATGGGTGTAGTGTATCATCGACTGCACGTCGCTGAAAGATCAGAATATTCCGCCACCGGTCCGACATTCGGCATTGTCTCCCTTCCCCCGCTCGGCTACACTGGGTCCACCTATGTTTGACCTCATCCTGGCAGGCGGTACGGTGATAGACGGAACGTGCGGGGCGCGCCCCGTCCGAGCCGACGTGGGCGTGCACCGAGGCCGTATCACGGCGGTCTGCGACCTCCGCGCCGTCGAGGCCCGCGAACGCATCGATGCCACCGCCTGCTGGGTCACGCCAGGCTTCATTGACGCCCACTCGCACTCCGACACCTATCTGCTGCTGGAGCCCGATGCGCCCAGCAAGGTCTCTCAGGGGATCACCACCGAAGTGGTCGGTCAATGCGGCGGCAGCGGGGTGCCCGCGCTGGACGACCAGTGCCTCGCCTCAGATTGGGCCGCGATGATCTATCCGCGATGTTCGGGCGGCCGTGGCCGCCTCCGCGCGACCGGCGAACCCGGTTCCACCTGGCGCACGGTCGCCGAGTATCGTGCGCTGTGGGAGGAGGTTCGCCCCGCTGTCAATGCCAAGCTCTACGTCGGCCACAATACCCTCCGCAAAGGGGTCATGGGCTATGCGCCGCGTCCGGCCGACGCGGGAGAGACGGCGCGGATGATCCGCAACCTGGAGCAGGCGCTCGACGAGGGTGCCTCGGGACTGAGCACCGGGCTGGTCTACCAGCCTGGCAAATTTGCGCTACCCGACGAAGTGCTCAAGCTCGCCTCCGCGGCGGCTGCCCGGGGGGCCGGGTACGCCACCCACATGCGCAGCGAGGGCGACCACCTGTTGGAGGCGCTTGATGAGGTACTCGCCCTGACCCGCGCGACCGGTATCCGCATCCAAATCTCGCATCTCAAGACGGCTCACCCGCGCAACTGGCACAAGATCGATGCCGCGCTGGAGCGGATTGAGCGCGCGCGCGCCTTGGGCCTGGCCGTTTATGCCGACCGCTATCCCTACACGTTCGGCGCCACCGAGCTGGACATGATCCTTCCCAACTGGGCTTCGGACGGCGGACCTGCGGTGATTCTGAGAACGCTGGACGATCCGGAGACACGTGCGCGGGTTGTCGCCGAACTCGATGCGGCGGAGATCGACTGGTCCGGTGTGATCGTGGGCGGCTGTTATTCCAGTCCGAGCCAAGCCTACTGCGGCAGTTCCCTGGCCGATGCCGCACGGCAGCGCGGCGAGACACCCGGCGCAACGGCGGCATGGCTGATCCGCGAAGGGAGGGCTAAAACCGGCGCGTTCTTCGGAGGCATGTCGGAAGACAATCTGCGGCGGATCTACCGCCAGCCCTGGGTCATGGTCGGCAGCGACGCCTCGCTGCGCGCCCCCACCGGGGTGCTTGGCGCCGACCATCCGCACCCGCGGGCGTACGGCACCATGCCGCGATTCTTCCGGATGGCCGTCGATGAAGGGCTGATGGACGCATCCGAGGCGATCCATCGCATGACAGGCCTCCCCGCTGAGGCGTTTGGGCTCTCCGAACGCGGACGAATTGCGCCAGGGTACCATGCAGACGTAGCGGTGTGGGATCCCACATCCTTCGCTTCCACGGCTACCTATGGAGCCCCCCATTGTTTTGCCACCGGCATGCGACACGTCGTGATCAACGGCGCCGTCACCTATGATAACGGCCGTTTTACGGGGCGTCGGAGCGGAATTATTTTACACCATACTTGACAGAACCCCCTAATTCTGTTTTCATCATGCCCGCTTTCTAAAGGCCGCTAGCTCAGTTGGTAGAGCACATGACTTTTAATCATGTGGTCGCGGGTTCGACTCCCGCGCGGCCTACCACTCTAAACCGTTGAATATAAGAGGTTTAGATGTCAATAAACGGGTAAAACGTATCTCTTGGCATAGTCCTGAAAATGGCATAAAAAGGCAGTTTTTGGCAGGTGTTTTGTCAGCAATTTGTCACCACCAGATACCCGCTTTTGACCGTTTCTTTTCAGGATTTCGCTGCAACCCCGCTTCCCTGCCGCCTCTCAAGCGGCGCCTCCGATGCAGTCCTGCCGGAACCGTGCCACCATCGCGTCGAGATCGCTGATCCTGAACAGGCATGTTTTCTCGCCCAGTTTACTGAAAGGCACCCTCCTCGATGCCTGCAGGTTGCCCAGGGTGCGGATGCTGACGCCCAGGTATTTCGCCGCCGCAGCGCGTCTCAGGTACCCCGGCCGGATGTTTTCGGTTTCCTTGTTCTTCATGTTCCCAAGCCTCCTTCAAGCTGATTGCCGC
>VGWG01000054.1 GCA_016873675.1 Lentisphaerota bacterium
CGCTTTCGATGATTCCCAGCAACCGACCGGCGCCCCAGATGTAGTAGCGCACGGGCACGCCGTTGGTGGTGGTTTCCATCAGGGGGCGCTTGAGCGGGTCGGTATGGTCGATCACCCAGAGGCGGGGGTCGCCGTTGACGGTGGTGTTGACGCGATTGCCGAGGGCATCGTAACTGGCGGAGAGGGTGAGATTGCTGGCCGTGGCGGTGGTCATCCGTCCGGCAAGATCATAGGTGAATCGTGCAGGCGGGACGCCTGCACCACTTCCACTAGTCGCAATGTTTGTTAGTGCGCCGCATCCGTTGTACAGGTACGTTTCTGTAACTCGATTCGAGTCCGTACCCACCAGCGCGGACGTGAGGCGGTCGGCGGCGTTGAAGGTGTTGACCGCACGACGGTTGGAGGCCGGTGTCGGCATGGGGCCAGACGTAATGTCCTCGCGTGTCTTGAGGCCCATTGTGTCGCGGGTGATCGAGCGTCCCGGCAAATTGGTGCCGCCGGTGTAGCCCCAGCTCGTGACGGCGCTGGAGGCGTCGTAACCCCATGTGCCATTGATGTTGTTCGGGTATGCGAGTGCGGTCATGCGTCCTGCTGCATCGCGCGTAATGCTCCAGACATGATTGGACCAGTCGGTGACGTTGGTCACATTTCCATCGGCATCCAAGGCGTACTGCACCGTTTTACCATCGGGATAAACGACGGCTGTGGCCAATCCCCCAAGGTCATAGCGGTAGCCATTCGTGAAGGCGATGCCCGACACGCGGCTGACCGAGGAGGTGAGATGATTCATCGCGTCATAAGCAAAGGTGTTGGTGTTGGCGGCGTTCTTCGCGGTGAGCAGATTGCCAACGGCATCGAAGGTGAATGCCTCGGTGCTGCCGTCCGCGTAGACGGTGTTGGTGCATCGGTTGAGACTGTCGTACTGGAAAGCGACGCGGCGGGACGCCGCGTCTACTTTGTTGGTCAGGTTGCCGCAGAGGTCGAAGAAGTTGCGGAAGACTTGTTCGCCCGCCGCGTTGGTGGCGGCGATGACGCGGGACTGGCCGTCATACGCGAGGCGATAGACGTGGCTTTCGGAATTGGTGAAGGCGTTCATGCGTCCGAGCGCGTCGAGAGCAAAGCTTTCGGCACGGCCGGATGGATAGGTCACGCGGGTGCGACGCCCCAGGATGTCGAGTGCGTAGCGGGTGCTGCGGCCGCGGGCGTCCACGCTGTTGGTGACGGCGTCGAGAGCATCGTAGCCGGTTTGCCACAAACGGTTCATTGGGTCTAAGACGGCGACGGGGCGTAACAACGAGTCGTACTTCACTTCTGTCCGCCCGCCAATCACGTCCACCTGGGTGGTGGCGCATCCGATCGGATTGTACCAGGTGCGCTCGGACCAGACGGCGGTCGAACGATTCGTGGCGCGGCCCAGGATGTCGAGGCCCAGTTGCATGCGGGTGTTGCGCGCGTCTTGGGACGCCACCAGCCGGTCGGCCAGATCATATTCGTTGGTGATTTGTCCGCCATTGGCAAGACGTGTGGCGGCCGGTTGGCCGGAGGCGGTCCAGGTCTGGCTGTTGGTCCGGTTGAGTGGATCAATCGTGGCGGACAACCGGCCTGCGGAGGTGTAACGGCGCGTGGTGCGACCGCCGGGTGCGTCGATCGTGTCGGTGAGCATTCCGCGCGGGTCGTAAGCCAAGTGTGTGGGATGACCGAGCGCGTCCAGAATGTTGGTGACGTTGCCCGCGTTGTCGTACCCGAACTGTGCGGTACCGGCATCGGTGGAGGTAACGCTGGAGGCAAACCCGCGACTGTCATAGTCGAAGGCGGTAAAGGCCAGTGGGTGGCCGAACGGATCTAACACGGTCGTTGAGGCAAGAAGGCCGTAACTGCCATAAACATTCGTTAGCACCGTCCCGTCGGGCGTCGTACGCGAGGTCAGCCGATGGCTGGCGTCGTAGGTCATGCGCGTCAGGCGGCCGAGCGCATTGGAGAGAGTGACCAGCCGGTGCTGATTGTCGTAGACAAACGCGGTGGTTCGCGGACTGTCCGTGTTGGCGGCTTCGATCAGGCGCACCAGGCGGTTGCTGGCGTCGAACTGGTTGATCGTGACGCGCCCGATGACGTCTACAGTGGAGACCATCTGACCCTGACCGTCGTAGAAGAACGAGTTGGTCGTGTTATCGCGGTTGACCCGCTGCGCGAGACGGCCATCATCGGTGTAGGTATAGATGACACGCTGGCCGAACGGATCGATCTCCCAGGCGCGATAGCCGGCGGCAAAACCGAAAGGCCAACTGCTTCCGGCGGCCGATATCTGGTTCGTGACTTGTCCCAGTCCGTTATAGGCGTTGATGACGGTCTTGAAGCCGTCAGGATCGGTTTCCGAAAGGAACAAGGCGTTGGTGTCATACGCCATGGACCACGTGAAACCGGCGGCATCCGTCACACCCGTCAGGCACCCGGTCGGACTGTAGCGGTAAGACACGCTGCGTCCGGCCGTATCGCTCACGGAAGAAATGCGCCCGCCGGACCTGTTCACCGTGAAGGCGCGGCCGAACGAGTTGGAGACGGCCACCAGGCAGGAAGCGTTGGTATAAAAGAGGGCTACGGAATTGCTGGATGGATCGACAATACGAGAAAGAACGCCATTCGTGGCGAAGGTCCACGTTCGCCCCAAACGCTCTTGCAGGACCAACTGTCCGCCGGCATTACGCGCCAGCGTCGCGGTGACGCCAGGCGAAGCCACATAATCGCCATCGGGCTTGCGTGTGAACGAAAGGGCCTCGTTCTCCGTCTTGATGGTGACAGCGCCATCCACGAGTTGATCGGTCCACCATTTGGCCACCAGGCAGGCGATGGTCATGTTTTGGGCGGATTCTCCGGCGGCCAGCAGGTCGGCCACCACAGCACTGGCCACCACCGATGGAACGCTGGCCACCGCAGAGCTGCGCCCCATCATGGCATCGGCGTCCGCATGCACGTTTGCCTGGGCGTCATAACTGTGGGTCCAGCCACATCCGAGCGAGCCGTCAACTCGGCGCGTGCGGGAATCGTAATGCCGTGTCCAAGCCAGCGGTGCGGGCTGGGCCATGGCCAGATCGGTGCGCGTGACCAGACTGGCGCCGGTCATCATGTCAACGGGATCTTGAGAGAGTACGGGCGTTGTCGAAGCATCGTGCAGGCCCGGTGCTTCATGCGCAAGATAGGTTTTGCCGGCATCGCTCAAGCCGGGGAGGCTCGTAAATCCGCCGTTCAGGCCACCGCCGATCATCATGCCGGTGCTGTATCCACCACCGGCTGCCGGACCGTAGTTGATAGTGCCGCTTCCGGTCCAGCGGTTCAGCGTAATGTGACCGTCTTGGGGCAGCAGCAGTTTGCGCCCGCTGGCGATATCGGTGTCGAAATCCGAAAGCGTTTCTGCCGAATAGTTGGTCAGCGCGCTGCGGATCGTGGACCAATTCGCCAAGGTGGCGAAGTAGATGGGCAGGTTGGCGGCGTTGGCCAGATCCAAGACGCGCACGGTGGAGACCGCCGGTCGGTTCGTGCCGTTCACCTGGTCAAGCACACCGTGTTCAAGAGCACTTGCAAAGAGCATGTAGCCGTCGAACGTGGCGGGATCGGCGGACGAGTAGGAGTAGGCGTTCTTGAGATCGACATAGGGGGCCTCCTCCTGTGCCGAAATTCCGAGGGTGTAGAAAAAGTGCTGGTGTGTGCCCCGCAGGCGGCTGTCCAGCTCGTTGAAGAGCGCGGTCTGGGCCAGCCACTGCTGTCCGACAAGCTGCACGACGCGGGATCGCAGGAAGATATTGTTTTCGGGCAAACCGGCGGCACGCAGCCGGCCCAGTTCGTTTTCGGCGCGCTCGCGCATGCCCCCCCGATGATCGCCACCGAAACCGATGGGAATGGCGTAAACATTGGTCAGCGCGCGACTCAAAGTGTAATAGGGCGCATCCGATCCAACGGCCGGATGGGACACGGAAAGATATGCGCCATCGGTCTGAGAAGACGAACCATCCGGTTCGGTGGCCACCGTGGTGTCATCCACGCGCAGCACGGCCTTCGGATAGGTTTGAGCCGAATTGGTATAGGCCAGCCACACATGACGAGCGGACACTTCGTCGAGCCATAGAGTTGTGGTGAAACCAGTATGATAAACGGTGAGACTGGCGCGAAACGCATTCTTGTACTCGTCGGGCTGATTCAAAAAGGCAATGTTTGTTCCGGCCACCGTGCCGTGGAATGTGGCCGTATCCGTGGCAAGATTCTGGGGAACAATGGTATCGCCACCGATGAAGAACGATGTCGCGGCGTTGGTGCCGAGGGTCTGCCAATTCGCGGCGAGCGTTGCTGACAGGCGGCGCAGTTCGCTGGCCAGGTTAGCGGATGAAAGACTGCGGACGAACCAATCGTTTGTCACTGACCCGCCCGCCTGTGCCAGCAGGTTGGACCGTGAGTAGCCCATGTCTGTCAGCACATCACGCGGTGGCGTCGTAATCCGAGGCTTGAATGATGGATCGAGGTCATAGGTCTGGTTGTCCAGAGTCAACTGCACCCAGAAGTGCTCGATCGCCAGCGAACTCGCCGCAAGCGTATCGGCCGTCCAGAAAAGCGAGCCCAGTTGGCTCGGCCCGATGGCGCTCCAGACAGCATCGATGACGTTATCGACGGTGCCTGTGGCAGCCACGCCCACCCATGCGGCGGCGTCATAACCGGAAGCTGTGCCGCCGAGGGGGACAACGAAACCTCCAACGCCATTGCCATCTGGAGGGGCAACGTAACGCACAGTGGCCGTATAACCCGACATCTGTAGCAGCGCGAGAAGCAGAAAAGCCTGATCGCCGTCGCTGCCTTCGCGGTCCAGCAACGTGCGTTCGGGGCCGCGCATAAACCCCTTGCAGGGCGTGAAGCGAATCTGGTTGCGAACAAACAGATAGCATTGCGCCCAGTCATAATCAAGGGCGCGCGCGGTCTCCGCGATCAGATCGTTTGAACCGGGCGACACCGAGGAGGCCAGTCCCAGATCGAGCGTCCCTGGGATGGATTGCAGATTGGACAACGGTACGCCAGTAGCTTGGATGAGTGACAGGGTTGCCGAACTTGGCGCTTTGCTAAGCTGCAACACATCGCCAGCCAATGCGCGTGGCGGTGAAGAGGGGCCAAGGACTCTCCATCCAGACCAGTTCGTGCTTCCATCGGACAACAGGTCTGCCGAGCTCGTGACCGCTAGAAGGCAGATGCCTACAAGCAGGAGTGCGCACGAAAACGTTGGAAAAAAGCGCTTCATGGTGCGCTCCTTTCCGCCGTAATGACATGATTGCCTGCCGGAGACAGTTTGTAGTTTGCGGTGCCCGCTGGTGATCCGGAGAAGGCACCCGCAACCCGGTCGTCCGCATCGTAATAATAACGAATCGAATCGTTGTCTGCGCCCGTGTTCCAATCGGCTGGATTGAGACCAGCCTGAATGGCCTCGTCGTCGTCCATGCCGTCGCCGTTGGCGTCGCGATTGGTGGTTGAGAGGCCATAGATAAAATAGCGCGCATAATCGCCCAGACTGCTGCCTGCGGAATCCCATTGAAAGGGGTTGGTGCCGGTCATCTTTAATTCGATCAGATCTGGGATGCCGTCACCATCGCCGTCTTGATCAAGATAGCCCATCATAAAAAATGAAGCGGCGACACCCATGGAAGCATGCCACAGATTGAACGGCGGCGTGGCGCTGAAATAGCCACGCATCTGCCAGTCGGTCGAAGCGCCGAGGAGGGTTTCGCGCGCCAGAACCGCTACCGGGCGGGAAGCGGGCGAGTAGATCCACAGGTTCAATGTGTTCGCGGAACTTGTGGACGTCCAGAGGTTCGCGAAGGATAGACTGTTGGTATCTGCAGGCCATAGCGGCACTGCCGGGTCAGCGCCCGGCGAATTGGTTGCATTGGACTCCGACGCCTCCAATGCTTCCTGTAAGGCCGTGACATGGGCTTCGCTGATCAGGGTCATGCCAAGGATCGCTCGGTTGCGTTCATGGTCCGAATACCACTCCGTTAAATCCGTGCCGTAGAGGTACGCGGGCGGATCGCCATACACGGAACGCACCCACGCCTGCGGATCAAATCCAGTCGGCACGGCATTCGTGCGGAACGCCAGGCAGTGGGTGCCATCACTCGCGCCCATGTAGATCCATGAACGGGCGTTCAATTGCGTCTCGATCACGCCCATTTTATAGAGCGGAACGCCCAGCGCCGTGGTTGGTTCAAGCCAGTCAATATTGGCTGCAATCTCGCCATTAGTGGAAAACACGAATAAGCCGCCATCTTGAGGAATTGCGAAGCGCCCCGGCGGGTAGATCGCCATCACGGAGTTCGACAACTGGTCAAACCCGGCGGCCACGGCCGCATCCAAATCCGAGAACGAGGAGACCGTTCCTGCCGAATCCGTGTTGAGACAGGTAGTCAGCAGATTCAGCGGGAAGGGTTGTCCGGCGTCTTCTGCGTATAGATTGGAAACTCCACATGCTACCAGAGCTGCCATGACCACGCCCGCGCAGCGACTGACACGAAACATCCGCGATTTGCTTTCTATTAGAAGTGGGTGACGCATAACTGTCCGGCAGGCCTCCTTCATTTGCTGCGCAGCGAAATGAAACACCCAAAATGAAGGCCGTGAGTATTGCACTTAACCGAGAACGTGTCCAGCCCTCAAAAAATAGGACAAGCAATTCTAATAATTGACGCATTACCGCGAAATCCTGCAGCCCGCCGATCATTCGGTTCACGCGGGCAGCAGGATGGTGAAGGTAGACCCGGCGCCCGGTTCGCTGGCAACAGCCACAGTGCCGTTGTGAACCAGAACGATGTGCTTGACAATGGACAGTCCCAGGCCCGTGCCGCCCAGCTCGCGGCTGCGTCCCTTGTCCACCCGGTAGAAGCGTTCGAAGATCCGATCCAGATGTTTGTGTTCGATGCCGACACCGGTGTCCCGGACTGTGATGCGCACGCCATCGCCGGTGCTGACCGCCGCAACCTCGACCTGCGAGCCCGCACCGGTTGCGCCATGCGTGATGGCGTTGTCGATGAGATTCACGACGGCCTGTTCGATCAACCCCGCGTGCAGTCTGGCGGTGAGATCCTCGGCGCAGGTCAGCAACAAACGCACCCCGCGCGCATCGGCGCGGATCTGACACAGCTCCAACGCGCTTCTCAACACGCCGGCCACAAACGTCAACGGACGGTCCAGCGTCTGCGCAGAACTCTGTTCCAGTCGCGCCAGATCCAGCAGATCGCGGATGATCGATTCGAGCTGGGTCGCCTGGCGCACGATGATCATGAGAAAGCGCTCGGCCGTCTCCGGGTCGCTCATCGCCCCATCCAGCAACGTTTCGGCAAAACCCTTGACCGAGGTGATCGGCGTGCGCAGTTCATGCGACACGTTGGCGACGAAGTCTTGCCGCACCGTCTCCAGCCGCCGCAGCATCGTGACATCGCTCAACACGACCAGCGTGCCGACCCGCCGCCCCGCCACGTCCTTTAACGCCGTGGCCCTCAGGTGAAGCACACCCTCGGCTGCGGCACCTGCAATCACTTCACGCTCGACCGGTCCCGTCTGCCGCTCGCTTTCATCGATCAACGCAAGCATCGCGGGATCCCGCGTCACCTCGTTAATCCCGGTCCCCTCGGGCGCCGAATGCCGCAGGTTGAGCATTTGGCGCGCGGCGTCATTGAGGTCCATCAGCCTGTGATTTCCATCGATCGCAACCACGCCGCTGGTCATGTTGGCCAGGATGAGCGTGCGCAGGTTGCGCTCTTCTTTCAAAGCCTGAATGTCGCGTTGCAGCCGGTCCGCCGTCTGATTGATCGATCGTGCAAGCGCGGCCAAATGCGGAACTGGCGGAATGGATAGACGGTATGACAAATCACCGGCGCCCATTTGCTCCAGCCCGCGCTGCAAATCGGCGACGGGGCCAATGATCCGCAACGCCGCCCCATAGCTGAGCGCGGCCGCAGCAGCCAAAACCATCAGCAGAAGAACAAGCAGCATGTGATCGGTGTTGCGTAACTCGCGCGTCAACGTATGCAGAGGCACCGACACTCGCACCACCGCCTGAATCGGGCCCTCCAACGGCACCCGTCGCGCCAGATAGAGCATCTCCATACCCACGCTCTCGCTATACCGTTGGCTGACCCCGGTCCCTGTCGCCACCGCCTCCAGCACTTCCGGACGGTCATCATGGCGATCCATCCGCGCGACGTTCACGTCCGAATCTCCCGCCACACGTCCATCTGGAAGAATCAGCGTGAACCGGCCATCCCCCACCCCACCCAGTCGCTCAAAAAAGCGGCTGATCGCTGTATCGTCCACCTGGCCATCGCTGCGAGGCAGCAACGCCGCGGCGAGTTCGGCCTGGGTCTGCAGCTCGCGTAACCATTGCCGATGGAAGGCCTGACGCCCCGTGCGCCAGGTGTACAGAGATATAAATCCCACCGCCACGCAGAGGATCAGAAAGTGCGCCCCGAAGAATTGTCGGAACAAGGCCTGTCGTGTCATGGTTTACTCAGTCCGCATCCGGTAGCCAACCCCGCGAACGGTCTCGATCAACTCGCTGTATTTGCCGAGTTTCCGCCGCAACCCCACGATCTGCACGTCCACGGACCGGTCGGTCACGGGGTAATCGGCGCCATGCACGGCATCCACGATCTGATAGCGCGAAAACACCATCCCCGGCCGCCGCATGAAAAGGTCCAGTGTCTTGAATTCGCTGAGCGTCAGTTCCAGGGGCCGACCCTCCAGACGAACCGCGTGGCGCGTCCGGTCAATCTCAATGGACCCGCGCACCAGCACATCCAGCTCATCCCCCGGCTCGGCCGTGCGTCGCCGCAGGACGGCGCGGACGCGCGCTGAGAGAATGCGGGCGCTGAACGGTTTGGTCATGTAATCATCGGCCCCGACCTCCAGGCCCGCCACGATGTCGGCATCCTCGTCGCGCGCCGTCACCATGATCACCGGCACCCCCTTCGTCCGTTCATCGGCGCGTAAGCTCCGACAGAAGGCAAAACCGTCCAGCCCCGGCAGCATCAGGTCGAGCAGAATCAGACCCGGCAGCGTCCGCTTGAGAAATGCGGCCGCCTTTTCGGCGGAGGCGCATTCAGCGATTACATAACCCTCGCGCGTCAGATTGTAGCGGATCAGTTCGCGGATATCCGCGTCATCTTCAATGATCAGAATGGTTTCCCTCGCCATGGTCCCTCCCCGCCTTACGGCGCATGCACGTGACGAATGATCGTGCCGTCCGCCAAATAGGCGACATCCTCGGCGATATTGGTGGCATGATCGCCAACCCGCTCCAAGTCACGGGCCACGTCATGAATCAGGATCAACGCCTCGACCCGCGCTCCGGCGTGCTCCTGAGTCGCGCGGGCAACGACCTCGCGAATGACCTCCTCGTTGAGGCGATCCACGGCGTCGTCGCGCGCAATCACCGCCTTCGCCTTGGGCACGTCCCGCTCAACGAGCGCGTCAATGCTGTCTTTGAGCATCGCGCCGGCCAGGTGTCCCATCCGCATGAGCGTGCTTTGCAGATCACTCACCGGAAAGGCCGATAGCCGCACCCCGCGATCGGCGATGTTCACCACGATGTCGCCGATCCGCTCCAAGTCGTTATTGATCTTGAGAACAGCGATCACAAAGCGCAGATCACGCGCCACGGGCTGATGCAGCGCCAACAGCTTGAGGCACTCCTCCTCGATCTGCACCTCGCGCGCGTCAATCTCCTCGTCACGCGCCGCCCACGCCAGCAACGGCGCCCGCTCACGGGCATCCAGATTGCGCAGCACCTCGCGCAACCGTTGCTCGACTTCACCCGCCAGACGGAGGATATCCTCTTTCAAGCGCTCGGTTTCCCGTTCAAATATCATGTTCATTCCTGCTCTTACTCCCGATCAGCCGAACCGTCCGGTGATGTAATCCTCGGTCTGTTTTTCGCGCGGCCGTGTGAAGAGATCAGTGGTCGGGCCATATTCTACGAGATTCCCCTCATAAAAAAAAGCCGTTTGATCGGAGACTCGGGCCGCCTGCTGCATGTTGTGGGTGACGATCACGAGGGTGTAGCGGCCGCGCAATTCCACGATCAGCTCTTCGATGCGCGCCGTGGCCTTGGGATCCAGCGCCGAGGTTGGCTCATCCATCAGCAGGACCTCGGGTTGCACCGCCAGCGCGCGCGCCAGGCAGAGGCGCTGCGCCTGCCCGCCCGACAACCCGAGCGCGTTCCGCTCCAGCCGGTCCTTCACCTCATCCCATAAGACCGCCCCCCGCAAGCTCTCCTCGACGATCCCGTCGAGTGCCGCGCGGGATACCGTGCCGTGCAGCCGCGGACCGTAGGCGATGTTGTCGTAAATCGACTTTGGAAAAGGATTGGGCTTTTGAAACACCATACCGATCCTGCGGCGCAACACGGCCGCGTCAACCGCACCCCCGTAGATGTTCTGGCCGTCAAAGAGCAATTCACCCTCCGCATGGCACACGGGAATCAGATCGTTCATCCGGTTGATCGCCCGCAGGAAGGTGCTCTTGCCACATCCACTCGGACCGATGATCGCCGTCACCTGACCCACAGCAATGGCCAGATCCACCCGCCGCACCGCCTCATGCTCGCCGTAAAAGACCGAAAAGCCCCTGGCTTCGACCGGCGCCGCCCCGCCCTGTGCTGCCGTTGTATTCATACGCTCTCCCTGTTGCTGCAGACTCACGCATCAGCCTTTTAATCGTCTGGCGACACGCGCACGGATCACAATCGCCGTCAGATTCAGAACCAGAACCATCACCACCAGCGTGGCCGCCATCCCGTACTGGACATGCCGGATCTCGTCAACCGCCTCGTGCTCGGTGCAGATATTGTACAGGTTCCACGAAAGGGCCGGGGTCGCCTGGGTCAGCAGTTCGGACGGCCGCAGCAGGGGCCCCACGCTCACCGCCGCCGTGAAAATGATCGGGGCCGTCTCACCCGCCGCGCGCCCCATGCTGATCACCGTCCCAGTCAGAATCCCCGGCAAAGCAGCCGGCAAAATCACCGTCAGAATCGTGCGCCATTGTCCGGCACCCAACGCCATCGCCGCTTCTTTATACGATCGGGGGACGGCCGCGATCGCCTCTTCGGAGGCCCGAATCACCGTCGGCAAAACCAGCAAGGCCAAGGTCAGCGCCCCGGCCAGTACGCTTTTGCCGGACGACACCTGAAGCGTATTGATAAAGAATGCCAGTCCGAAAAGGCCGAACACGATGCTCGGCACGCCCGCCAGCGTGTTGACGCACGAGCGGAGGAACGAGAGGACGGGCCCGGCCTTGGCATATTCCTGGAAATAGATGGCGGCGATGATGCCCAAGGGGACGGCGATGAGCATCGCCCCGAGCGCCAGATAAACCGTTCCCATGACCTCTGCGCCGATGCCCCCAAAAAAATGGGCGTCAAAGGACCGGTCGGTCAGAAACCGTGGGTAGAAGGTCAGCCTGGGCTGCAGCAGCTCCCGTAGATTGTCGCGCACAATCGGGAACACCGGCGCGAGCGTCGTTCCCTCGAACAGAGGCTCGCGCGGCACGTAAACCTGTTTCCCCTCGCCCCCGGAGTAGTCCCATGTCTCTTCGTAGAGCAAGCGCTCGGCCTTCTCCTGTGCCTGATCCCAGCGTGTCTGCCCATACAGGCGGCGCGTCAGCGCGGGAAGCGGCGCGCCCGGATCGGGACCGAGCAAAAGCGCCAGAGTCTCGCGAACCTCCTTGAACGCCGGGCGTAACGCTTTTCGCCGGGCGGCCGGCAGCTCGGCGAGTTCGGCCTCAAACGCGGTGATCGCCTCATAGATCGGCCGCCGCGCCTCCTGCACCGCCGCGTGCTCTTCAGCGGCCCGCCGCGCGTCCCCGCGGCCGAATTGCTCGCGCATCATGCGGCGGTGCTCGACCGTGGCCCTGAAGAGATAGGCCGACGAGCCCTTGATCAGGATCGGCAGCAAAACAACGAGCAAGAACAGGGTCATCAGCCCAACCGCGAAGCAGGCATTCGCAGTGAACGCACGATCCAGAAGTTTGCGTGTCGATAAACGCATGGTCAGCAACCCCTCAGCCGTTTGCGCTGGCGCGTGACAATCCACTCACCGGCCAGATTGCATGCGAAACTGAACACCAGCAGGCTCAAGCCCATGGCGAAGAGCACATGGTAGTGCGCCGATCCGGTCATCTGATCGGCCTCGCCCATGTCACCCGCGATGGTCGCGGTCAGCGTCCGAACCGGCAGGAGCAGGTTGTACCACGGTTTCGGGATCTGGGCGGCGTTCCCCGAAGCCATCCACACCACCATCGTCTCCCCCAGCGCTCGCATGATACCGAGCAGAACCGCCGAAAAAATACCGCTGATGGATGCCGGAATAACCACCTTGACCAGCGTCTCGGCCCGTGTTGCTCCCAGCGCATAGCTCCCCTCACGCAACTCACGTCCGGCGGCCTGAAGGGCATCCTCGGAGACACTTACAATCGTCGGCAGCGCCATCACCCCGAGGATCACCGATGCATTCAACGCATTGACGCCGCTGGCAATCTGCACCGCGCCCAAAATCCGGCTGACCGTGATCAGGATGACTAAAGATAGTGCCAGCAAGGCCAGGGTCAGGACGCTGCGCATCACACCGTGCGCGCGCGCCGTCAGGCGGACGGGCGTCAAGAGGTCGGCAGCCACCACCGACCCGAGGCCCAGCGTTGGCAGGGCCAGCACCCACCAGGCCGTCGCAAGCAGACGGCCCCCGTGATTCTGCAACAGCGGTGCCAGCACGACCAGGGCAAAAAATCCGTAGGCGACCGACGGGATGGCCGCCAGCATCTCAATGACCGGCTTGAGCACCTGCCGCACGTTGAACGGGAGGATGTCGCTCATGCACAATGCCGCACACACCCCCGGCGGCACCGCCAGAACGACCGCTGCCGCGGTTACCAGCAGACTGCCGACAAAAATGGCGGCCGCGCCAAACTGGGGAGGCTGATGCGTGGGGTACCAGGCCTTGGAGAAAAAGAAATCCGACGCCTCGCTGATTCTGAAGAATGGCAGCGCGTCGCGGGCGATGAAGAAAATGATCGCGAGCACAGCCAGCGCCGCCACCGAGGTGACCAGCAGCAGAAAGCTTCGGCCCAGCAGTCCGAAGACCCTTCGCTTCCGCATTTCGCGCGTCGTCAGCAGAATGTGTTCCCTGGTGGGCATAGGATGATCTCGGAGGTCCCGACACCCTGTCGTCTAGTGTTTTACGCCTCGTGACGGTCCCGGTGACTGTCTCATGATGCAGGTCTCCTGTTATCGGCCACAGGCCCACGGCCTCACAGTGGCCGTTGGCAGATAGTTGAGCATTCGCCTGTTAAGATTGAATGGCATCCGTGTTAGCATTGTGTTAGGAATCCTCGCTAAGGTCGTCGATATCGGTATCCAAATCGAAATTGGGATCGGGATCGACAAAAAAGAAGGAATTTCGACCCCGATACCGATAGCGATTCCGATTCCGACCGGCAGGATGCACCCAAAATGCTCAAAATGAGAGTTGCTAAATTGGGCAAACGACACCTTGACCGATTTTGACACGTGCACTATACTTCCGTACGTTTTGCAAACAAAAACCAACCTCCATCAGCGGCGGGATCTTTTCGTGCCGCATTCACAGGATATGAATCATCTATGAAATATGTCTACACGTTTGGCGGCACGGGTGCCGAGGGTAATGCCAAGGACAAGAATTTACTCGGCGGCAAGGGCGCGAATCTCGCCGAGATGTGTCACCTCCACCTGCCGGTCCCCGCCGGTTTTACCGTGACCACGGCGTGTTGCACGGACTATTTTGCTCAGGGCGGCCGGTTCCCTGCTGAGCTCGAAGCACAGGTTTTGGATGCGCTGCACAAAACCGAAGCGACCATGGGAATGAAGTACGGCGACGCGAAGAACCCGTTGCTCGTCTCATGCCGATCCGGCGCGCGCAGTTCCATGCCCGGCATGATGGATACCGTCCTGAATGTCGGACTGTCAAGCACCACCATCCCGGCCATGATCGCCAAGACCAAAAACCCCCGTTTCGTGTGGGACAGCTACCGTCGCCTGATCATGATGTACGCCGATGTCGTGATGGAGAAGGCCGAAGGGCGCGACCCCGCCAAGGGCGTGGGTATTCGCAAGCTCCTCGATACCGCTCTCGACGAGTACAAGCACATCAAAAAGTACGCTAGCGACACCGATCTGACGGCTGCCAACCTTCAGGAACTGGCCGAGAGCTTCAAACGGCGCGTCCAGACGGAGCTTGGCGTCCCCTTCCCCGATGACCCGATGAAGCAGCTCTGGGGCGGAATCGGCGCCGTGTTCAAGAGCTGGAACGGCAAGAAGGCCGTCTCGTACCGCCGCATTGAGGGGATTCCCGACGCCTGGGGCACCGCCGTGAACGTGCAGGCCATGGTGTTCGGCAACATGGGCGACACCTCCGCGACGGGCGTGGCCTTCACACGCAACCCGGCCACGGGCGACAACACCTTCTACGGCGAATGGCTGATCAACGCGCAGGGCGAAGACGTCGTGGCCGGAATCCGCACCCCCAATCCGCTCAACAACGACACCAAGAACGCGCAGAACGACCACTTGCAGTCGCTTCAAGAGCTGATGCCCGACACCTACCAGCAACTCTGCGGCATTCGCGCCGTGCTCGAGAAGAACTACGCCGACATGCTCGACATCGAGTTCACGATTCAGGAGGGGACGCTCTACATGCTTCAATGCCGCGTGGGCAAGCGGACCGGCACGGCCGCGCTGAACATGGCGATGGACATGCTGCAGGAGAAGATCATCGACGAGAAGCAGGCGGTCCTGCGCGTGGAGCCGGCGCAGTTGGACGAACTGCTCCACCCCATCCTCGACCCCAAGGTTGAAAAGGACCTCACCCCGTTCGTCAAGGGCCTTCCCGCCGGTCCCGGCGCTGCGGCGGGCGTGATCGTCTTCACCGCCGAAGCGGCGGTGGCATCCTTCCACGCCAACCGGCCGTGCATCCTCGTCCGCGAGGAGACCAACCCCGAAGACGTCGAGGGCATGCGGGCCGCAGAGGGCATCCTGACCGCCCGCGGCGGCATGACCTCCCATGCGGCGCTCGTCGCGCGCGGCTGGGGCAAGTGCTGCGTCGTCGGCGCGGGCGAATTGCACATCTGCCTTGAAAGTCAGACCGCCTGGGTAGGGCGAACGGTCTTGAAGGCTGGCGATCTGATCACGCTGAACGGCACCCGGGGCCACGCCTACGTCGGGCAACAGCCGATGATTGCCGCCACGGAGAACCCGCGATTCCAAAGCTTCATGACGCTGGTCGACAAATACCGCACCATGGGGGTTCGGACCAATGCCGACACCCCCTCAGACGCCGCGCTTGCCCGCACGTTCGGCGCCGAGGGGATCGGACTCTTCCGCACCGAGCACATGTTCTACGGCAAGGATTCCGCCGAGCCGCTCTTCCTGCTACGCAAGATGATCCTTTCCGCGTCCACGGCCGAACGCAAGGCGGTTCTCGCGCAGCTCTTCCCCTTCATGAAGCGCGACATCAAGGCGACGCTGCTGGCCATGGACGGCCTGCCCGTAACCTTCCGCCTGCTGGATCCGCCGCTGCACGAGTTTATCCCCCATTCTCAGGGCAATCGCGAAGATCTGGCCAAGGCGCTCGGCATCGACGTCAAGGAAATTGACAAACGGAGCGAGGCGCTCAAGGAGTCCAATCCGATGATGGGACACCGCGGCGTCCGCCTGGGCGTGACGTATCCCGAAATCTCTGAGACGCAGATCCGCGCGATCTTCGAATCGGCTGCCGATCTGATTGCCGCCGGCAGATCCCCCCAGCCCGAGATCATGATTCCCGTGACGTGTGACGTGCGCGAGCTAGAGTTCAGCAAGAAGATCATTGACGCGGTCTATGCCGACGTGCTGGCCCGCAGCGGGCTGAAAGCAATCACGTATCATCTGGGCACAATGATTGAGATTCCGAGGGCCGCGCTGCTGGCCGATAAGATGGCCGGCATCGCCGAGTTCTTCAGCTTCGGCACCAACGATCTCACGCAGATGACCTTCGGTTTCAGCCGCGACGACACCGGCGGGTTTATGAATGATTATCTGCAAAAGCGGATCCTCGACGCTGACCCCTTCCAGACGATCGACCAGTCGGGAGTGGGAATGCTGATTGAGATCGCGGCCCAGAAGGGGCGACAGGTCCGCCCAACCATGAAGATCGGCATCTGCGGTGAACAGGGCGGAGACCCCGCCTCGGTCGAATTCTGCCACCGCCAGGGGCTGACCTACGTGAGCTGTTCCCCTTACCGCGTCCCCATTGCGCGCGTCGCCGCCGCCCACGCCGCGATCCGGCATGGAAAGCGTTGACGCAAGCTGGCCTTCAGCGTATCTTGTTCCTTCAATCTAAAACTCTACGTGGGAACGCGATGGTGGGTCACGAGCAGCAGGCCGGAGCCGTGTTTCGCGAGGCGCGTCGCTTCCAAAAGCGATTTCGCCGCGTGCTTGTGTGCCGTGGAGCGGCCGCGGGGGCACTGGCCGGTTCTGTCGGCGCCGGGCTGCTCTCTCTGGCGGGACGTTTTCTCGATCTTCCGCCGACGGCCGCCGACCGGGGACTTGTTCTGCTGACCATCACCGCGCTTGCCGCCGCCGGGGCGGGTTATGCGGCGGCTCGGCGCACCCCTCCCCAGTCCGTCTGCCTGGCCGCTCTGGATGCGACGGGACGGGCGGGCGGCCTCGTGATGAGCGCCGGCCTGCCCGGCGCCGAGGCCTGGCACCCGACTCCGCCGCCGTCGCCCCGTGTGATCTGGCGCAGTCCTCGAATCATGGGCGGCTTGGCCCTGTCGACAGCCTTCTGTCTGCTGACGGCGCTCCTGCCGCAGCGGCTGTTCGTCGGCCTCGTGGCGGCAGGCCGGCCGCCCGTCGCCGCGGTGACCGAGCATCTCGCGGCCAGCGTCGCCCGGATCGAAGCGGAGAACCTGCTTCCCGAGCAGGCCGTCGCGGCCGTCAGCAACCAACTGGCGGCGATCAGCCAGACGGGCGACGCCGCCGATCCCGCCCGCACCCTGGAGGCGCTGGACCATATCGCCGGGGAACTGGCGCGCGCGGCCGATGCGCAGGCAGGCGCGCTGGCCGAGGAGCAAGCCGCGCTGCAGTCGGCCGTCGCCCTGGCCGAACAGCTCGCCGCGCGCCTCGATGGCGACACCCAGGCCGGCGCGCTCGCGGCGGCCGCCGCCGAAGCGCTGGCGCAGTACCTGGCCAGCGCGCCGATCCCCGCCGCGCTCGCCAGCAACCTGCTGGCGACGGCCCTCGCTCCCGGCGGGCTCTCGCCCGAGAGTCTGCGCGATCTGGCCGGCCTGTTGCGCGAGGCCGGCGCGCTCAACGAGTCCCGCCTCGCGCGACTCGGCGAACTCAAGCTGGGCGAACTCAAGCCGGGCGAAGCGACACCATCCGCCGGTTGCAGCGGCGGTTCCTGCACCAACGCGGCGGCGTGCGCCGGAGCGCTGGCGCGGCTCCTCGCCGAGGAGGGGCCGGCCGCCGAGGCGGCGGCCAGCCTCGCCGCGCTCTGCGCCGCGCCGGGCGCGCCCGGCGCGGGCGGCGTGAGCCGCGGCCGGGGCGACGCGGCGCTCACCTGGACCGACCCCTCGACGACCGAGAATGCGGCCTTCAAGAAGGAGTCCCTGGCCAGCCGGATGCCGGCCGCCGACCAGGCGCGCCTGGAGGGCCTTTCGGCCGCCGCGCCCGAAGTCGCCGCCACGCCCGCCGCCAGCGGCGCCGGCGCGCTGGCCCACGCCGCCCCGGCCCGGGGCGGCGCGCCGCAGGCGCCGGTCCTGCCCCGCCACCGCGAAGCCGTGGGACGGTTTTTTGAACCCTGACTGGAGACACCATGAACCTGTTGACCCCGCAGGAGATCGCCCCCGCGAGCGAGGCGCTGAACCAGACGCTCGACCAGATGAACCGCATGCTGCTCGGCCGCGACGCCCTGCACCGCCTCGTCCTCACCGGCATCCTGGCGCGCGGGCACATTTTGCTCGAAGGACTGCCGGGACTGGGCAAGACGGCGTTGGTCAAGGCCGTGGCCGACATCCTGCGCCTCCGCTTCAAGCGCATCCAGTTCACCCCCGATTTGATGCCGGGCGACATCCTCGGCTCGCACATCCTGCAGCAGACGGCCTCCGGCGCGCGCGACCTGGTGTTCCAGCCCGGACCGGTCTTCTGCAACATCCTGCTGGCCGACGAGATCAACCGCGCCTCGCCCAAGACGCAGTCCGCCATGCTGGAGACCATGCAGGAGCGCTCGGTCACGCTGCTGGGAACCACGCGGGCGCTCCCGGCGCCATTCTTCGTGCTGGCCAGCCAGAACCCGATCGAGCTGGAGGGCACCTACCCGCTCCCCGAGGCGCAGTTGGACCGCTTCCTGTTCCGTCTGAATGTCGGCGATCTGCCCGCCGATACCTTGCTGGACATACTGACCGGACGCCGCCACGGAACGGTGCCCGAAGCCTCCTGGACGCTGCCGCAGGAGATGCTGGAGCGCTGCTTTGCCACGGTTGACCGGGTGGCGCTCCCCGAGGCCGTCGCCCGCTGGATCGCCCGGCTGGTGAGCGCCACCCACCCCGGCGCCGCCGAGGCGACGCCGCGGGTGCGGACGTACGTGCGCTACGGCGCCTCGCCGCGCGCCGCGATCGCGCTGGCCGAGGCGGCGCGCGCGGCGGCGCTGCTGGCGGGGCGGCCGTCGGTGGGCTTCGAGGACGTGAAGATGCTGGTCGAGCCGGTGCTCAACCACCGCCTGATCCTCAATTACCAGGCGCGGCTCGATCAGGTCACGACATCGGCGCTGTCGCAGGAACTGGCGGAGGCGCTCGACCCGGCCGGAATGCGGCTGCCGCAGGGGGGGGGGGTGCAGGCGTG